>JACTTX010000002.1 GCA_015661005.1 Candidatus Magasanikiibacteriota bacterium | reverse complement strand
TACGCGCCGCCCATTCGGCAAAAGAGGAGGAGCCCAAAGGGCGACGACGAGAGCGAGCGGAGCGAGCGATTTTGCCGAACTACTGATAAACGAACTTGCCAAGATTGACCTTATTTTATAGTATAATACCGCGTCAAAAACTGCAATCAGAATGGTTGCTGAATTAGTTTGTCCATCGCGCAATCAGGCGCCAACGAACAACGAAGAAAGTGGAGGGATGGATGTCACTTCTCATGAAGGATTTTCGGGAGTTGTTTCGGACGTTCCTCGGACTGTTCATCACCTGGGCAGAAATCAAAGGTGAACTGCTTGACCGGATCCGAGCCGCATCGCGCGAGAACAAACGTCAGAGATCCAACGACGTCGTATTTGTGCGCGGCGATGAAGAAGTTCCACCAACGCGCGCCGGCCGCAAGTGGTTTGATATGCGGTTTTTTTGGCGACAGCAGGCTGTTCTTCAGGTGATGGAAGAACAAAGTCGCCGCGGATTCTTCGTTGGTTTTTTTGACCACAAGGGACGCGCATTCCTGCGAGTCCGTCCGATTCACGACCAGAAGTTCCGCATGCGTGTCGGGCATGAGGACGTAACGTTCTTCGCGTTAGGCAACATTCGTTGCCTCATCCAGCTTCGTTTGTTGGGCGTTTTTCCGCGAGACGGCAAGAACTTCATCACGGCGCGCGATTTGCGCAGGTTCACGCTCTACTGAACCCGCAACTCCTCCCGCCTCGGGCAACACCTTGGGCGGGAGTTAGTTTTTTTGCCGATTAATTTTAGAAAAATATCCGTCGGTAAACCCAATCGTGGGTTCCGACTGTCAGAAAAATCACACGATCAACGTCTAAAAATTTGAACGCCACCCGATATTGATCATCAATCCGAAAACTCCATATACCTAAATGCTTCGGCTCAAGTTTCTCCGTATGGAGCGACGGATAAAAAGGATTCAAAAGAAAAATTCGTTCTTGCTTTTCTGCTTTGCATTGTATGATAAGCGGCAACCGTTGGTATCGTTCTCTGAATGAGTCGGTGTATAAAATCTCCTTTACCTCCTTCATATAAAATTATTTTCTTAGGTCACGCAATGATGTCAACCGATGAACACGCCCGCACCGGATATCTTCCTCTGCTCGCGCCAAACTGGTCAGAAAGTCGTCTTTTTCCGGGTTATCATTTACAGCCACAAAATTAATATGGCGGCCAACGTTTTTTTGCTTTATTTTTGGTTCTGCAAACTTTGTCTTCATAGTATCTGAACTATATCCGGGAGTTTATCCGCCGTCAAGCCCCTCCCCTCTTTACACGATTCCGATCCTCTGTTACACTGTCCCCATCATAAATCAATGGCCTCGGTTCAATCGTCCTCTTTGCCAGAGAGCAAAGCCAACCGGCGCCAAAAATTAAAAGGACTATGACCACAATTCCCACCCTTTTAGAAATGCTTAAAGCCGGCGTGCACTTTGGCCATCGGCCAACGCGCTGGCATCCCAAGATGGCGCCGTTCATTTACGGCGAGCGTGGGACTGTCCATGTCATTGACTTGGAAAAAACCGCGGAAAAATTGGCGGAGGCCTTGGCGTTTGTCAAGGAACTCGGAGCCGCGGGCAAAACAATTCTTTTTGTCGGTTCCAAACGTCAGGCGCGGGAAATCGTGAAAAGGGAAGCCCTGCGCGCCGGTCAGCCGTATGTCAATGAACGCTGGCTCGGCGGCACACTCACTAACTTTGGGGAAATCAGCAAGCTCATCAATTCGTATCGCTCCACCAAAAAAGCGCTGGAGGTCGGCGAGCTTGACAAGTACACCAAAAAGGAACAGTTGGAGTTCAAGAAAAAATTGGCCAAGCAAGACGCCACGTTGGTTGGGCTTGAACATATGAACCGGCCGCCGGACGCGCTCTTCATTATTGATCAGCGGGAAGAGAAAACGGCCATTCGGGAGGCCAAGCGGATAAAGACGCCGGTTATCGCCATATCCGACACGAACGTCAACCCGGAAGATGTGACGCACCCCATTCCGGCCAATGACGATGCCGTCAAATCAATTGACATGATTACAACTTTGGTTGCGGACGCAATGATTGAAGGAAAAACCGAGTATGAAAAGAATCGCGCCGTTGAAATGAGCGCCGTTGCCGCGGCGGCCGCGGCCGCTAAGGCCGCCAGCGTTCAGAACGCGCCGCGCGCAATGGTGATCGGAGAGTCGCTCTAGCGCAAAAATTTTCACCTTTACTTCTATCTTACAGCTTCATAAATAAATTAATCTAACACATAAAGAAGAGTAGAAGGCAAATGACGTTCTTGTCTCGTGTTGGACAGTAATCGGCAAATGTCGTTCTTGTTCTAAGCAACACGACATTTTCCGATTACTGTCCAACATATACGTCATTTGTGCTCCACTCTTCGACCCCCTATGAATACCGAGCTCATTGTCAAACTTCGTGAAAAAACCGGCGCCGGTATGGTTGACGTAAAAAACGCTCTTGAAGAAGCCGGTGGCGATGCCGTCAAAGCGGAAGAAACTCTCCGCAAAAAAGGCATTGCCAAAGCCGTCAAAAAAGCGGAACGTTCAACCGGTGAGGGTGTGGTGCATGCCTACATTCACGGCGGCGGGAAAATCGGCGTGTTGGTTGAGGTTTTGTGTGAAACGGATTTTGTGGCGCGCACGGAAGCGTTTCAATCTCTTGTTCACGATCTGGCCTTGCACATTGCGGCCATGGATCCGCTTTATCTTTCTTCGGAAATCGTGCCGCCGGAAGTTTTGGAAAAAGAAAAAGAAATTTTGATGGGAGAATTAAAAGCGGAAGGGAAACCCGTGGAGATTATTGCCAAAATTCTGGACGGCAAAGTGCAAAAGTATTACAGTGAAGTGTGTTTGCTCAATCAGCCTTATTTTAAGGATGACAAAAAAACCGTGGCGGAAGTTATGCAAGAAGCGGTGAGCAAACTTGGTGAGAACATTCAAATCAGCAGATTCACGCGATATGTTTTGAGTGGCGGGTCTCGCACCTGTTAATTTTTTGGGCTGGCGCATTACTATCTGTTCGACACGGGTCCCGCGCCTTGTCTAAAGATAACACCAAGGTGGCGCAAACCTATGTCTCACAGACAGTAATGCGCCAGCCAAAGTAGCAACTTGCGTATCCACAGCCCCTGTATCGCATTAATCTCCAAGGTTTGCTATACTTTGAAACATCTTACTCATTAATTCTCGGCCGGCTCTTGCCGCCGACTAAAAATCTATGGCCAAAGGAATGAATAAGTCGCAGACACTGCAGGCCTTAGCCGAAAAGCTCGGCAAGACCCGCAAAGAAGTAGGAGAAATGCTTGACGCGTTGGCGAATCTCGCTTACGCCGAGACCAAGAAGAGCGGGGAATTTACGCTTCCCGGGCTCGGAAAGCTTTTGAAAAAGCACCGCGCCGCTCGTCAGGGGCGCAATCCCGCCACCGGCGAAACCATTCAAATCGTCGCCAAGACAGTGGTGAAGTTCCGCGTTGCCAAAGCCGCCAAAGAAGCGATTCTTTAAAAATCTTGAAAGCGCTTCTGCCCCGCCCGAGAAAGGCGGGGTTTGTTTTTCTTGGTCGGAGTTTTGAATTTGACAGTACAAAATTTGACACTTTACCGCACAATGATATAGTGCCAGTATTATGCAATCTGTAACTTCAACCATTGCTGGATCTGCTCCGGAGGCGGTTCAGACCAAAGTCGGTCATGGCATCATCAAGTCTTTTATTAGAATGATCCATGAGTGGCGCGTTTTGAGACATATTTAGAGTAAGTCATCGTGAAATGGCCGCCGGTCAGGCAAAAGAGTTAATCTCCTTTAAAGATTTAGAATAAATTATTTTGCTTTAAGGAGGGTATGAGGATATTTTTTACGTCAAAATTTCAGAGGGCATATAAACATCTCTCACCTGATCTTAAGCGGAAGATACAGGCGGCTGTCACGCTTTTTAAGGACAAACCTTTCCATCCATTTCCATCCGTTTTTGAAAACGCATAAAATTGGGAGGTAAATTGAGAGAACAATGGTCTTTTTCGATTGATCATAAAAATCGCGTTTTGTTTGAGTTTGGAAATGACGCGATTGTATATTTCCTTGACGTTGGCGATCATTCAATTTATCAGTAACCGGTTTTGAAGGGGTTTGTGTTATAATATCCGCGCACAAATTTTTACATTTCTATGCCTATTAGAGTTGCCATTAACGGTTTCGGCCGCATCGGCCGCAACGCCTTCAAGGTTGGTTTCGGCCGCAAAGGTTTGGAGTTTGTTGCGGTCAATGACTTGGGTAATCCAGCCAACATGGCGTATCTTTTGAAATACGATTCGGTCTATGGCCGCTGGCCGCACGTCGTTTCCGCGCGTGATGGCGCGTTAATTGTTGACGGAAAAAAAATCCCCATGATTCAAGAAAAAAATCCGGCCGCTCTGCCGTGGAAAAAAATGAAAGTTGATGTGGTCATTGAGTCCACCGGACGGTTTGCCAATGAGGATGGCTTGAAAATGCATTTGCAAGCCGGCGCCAAACGCGTGGTTTTGAGCGCGCCGGCCAAAGGGGGCGGCGTGCCAACTTTTGTTCTTGGCGTTAATGATCGTGATTATAAAAAACAGCCGTACATTAATAACGCTTCCTGCACCACCAACTGCGTGGCGCCGGTGGTGGCCGTGATTCATGAAAAGTTTAACGTTTTGAAAGCGGCCATGACCACGATTCACGGCGTCACCGCCGAGCAGTCTTTGGTGGATGCGCCTTCGCCGCCTTTGCACAAAGATTGGCGTCGCGGACGGAGCGCCATGAATAATATCGTGCCCACCACAACCGGCGCGGCCGTTGCCACCACGGAAACCATTCCGGAGTTAAAAGGATTGTTTGACGGCTTGGCTTTGCGGGCGCCGATTTTGGCCGGTTCCGTTGCCGATTGCACTTTTTTGGTGAAGAAAAAAACTTCCGTGGAGGAGGTGAATGCGGTTTTGATTGCCGCCGCTAAGACGGCGCGTTTCAAAAATATTTTGGAAGTGACGGAAGAACCGCTCGTCTCTTCTGATATTTTAGGCACGGCGGCGTCGGCGATTGTTGATTTAAAATTCACCAAAGTGATTGACAATGATTTGGTGAAAGTTTTGGCGTGGTACGACAATGAAATGGGATATTCATGGCGGCTCATTGAAATGGTGGAACGCGTCGGAAAAAGTATTTGAAATATGCGTCGCGTGGTGATCATTGGCGCGGGGTTTGCCGGATTACGGCTGGCTTTGGATTTATCAGAATACGCGCGTCGGTTTAAAGACGCGGAAATTATTTTGATTGACCAACACGAGTCGCATACTTACACGCCTTTGCTTTATGAAACGGCCACGGCCTTTTTGGAAAAGCATACCACCGGTAGTGAACGGGAATTGCGGACGGGCGCCAGTATTCCGCTGGTTTTTGCCGGATCGCGAGTGCAGTTTTTAGAATGCACGGTGGAAAAAATAAATCGCGCCAAGCGCACGGTTAAATGTTCCGACGGAAAAATTCTCACCTATGATTATCTGGCGCTGGCCACTGGTTCGGTCCCGAATTATTTCAACATCCCGGGCGCTAAAGAGCACTCCTATCATTTGAAAACATCCTATGATGCTCTGGCCATTCGTCGCAAGCTTCACGATTTCGTAAAACAGCATTGCGCCGGGATTTGCGAGCGCGCCGATATTTTAATTGGCGGCGGCGGGGCCACCGGTGTTGAATTTGCCGGTGAGTTGGCCACGCTTTTCAAACATCTGGTGGCGCAGAAAAAAGTTACAATTAAAGATTACACGATTACGATTGTTGATGCCGGTGATCGTTTGCTCGGCGCTTGTTCTCCACAACTTTCCGCCTGGGCCGAGGAACGCTTGAAAAAATTTGGCGTGGCTATCCGTTTGAAAACGACGGTGCAAAAAGCCGAACATGGACGTATCACGGTGAAGGGGCTGGAGAAAACGGAAATCTTACCAGCGTATCTTTTTGTTTGGGCCGGTGGAACTTTGGGAAATCCTTTGATCAAAGCGAGTAGCTTCCAAGTTACACCCAAAGGTTTGGCCGATGTTGAACCAACGCTTCTTATTAAAGGTGAGAATCGCGTCTTTGCCATTGGCGACGCCGCGGCTTTTACCAGCACGCATACCGGTCCGGCTCCGGCTTTGGCGCAGATTGCGATGCAAGAAGGCGCGGTCGTGGCGCGGTCAATCAGGAATCTTTTGGCTGGCGGTTTGCCGGAACGTTTCCATAAGCCGCATTGGAGCACGATTATTCCCGTCGGCGGCAAGTTCGCGATGGCGGAAATTGGCCAGATGCGTTTCAAAGGAATTGCCGCTTATGTTCTGCACAAGATTGCGGATTTGCGATATTTTTTTTCCATTCTTCCGCTCTTTAGCGCGTTGCGCGTTTGGTGGAAGGGGTTGTTGATGTATACTAAAAATGATTGACGCGATAATATGAGGAATCTGGAGACCAGAAGCTGGAGACTGGCGAATGGAAGGGCGTAAATATCGTTCTTGATTGGAGAACACGATATTTGCGCTTCACTCTTTGTTAGGTAAAACATGAGAACCTTACAACAACTAAAATCCCTGCGCGGCCAACGCGTCATCGTGCGTTGTGATTTTGACATTGCCGTTTCCGGTGAGCATATTTTGCGGGAAGAAGCGTGGCGTTTGGATAAAGCCGTTCCCACTTTAAATTGGCTGGCGTCAAAAGGCGCGATTGTTTACGCCATCGGTCATCGCGGACGGCCGGGTGGAAAAAAATCCGCCGAACTTTCTTTGAAACCCGTGGCCGCATATTTGAGCCGCCAATGCCGCTGCGCCGTGCCATTTTTTGAAACCATTGCGGAGGCGGTCAAAACCAAATTGGCGCCCGGGACAATTGGCGTTTTGGAAAATTTGCGTTTTTATAACGGTGAAGAAAAAAATGATCCGCGTTTTGTTGCGGAATTAGCCAAGCTCGGAAAAATTTTTGTGAATGATGCTTTTGCCACCAGCCACCGCACTCACGCTTCAACCGTTGGCTTGGCAAAAAAACTTCCCGCTTATGCCGGATTGCAGTTATTGAAAGAAGTGGGCGTGCTTGAACACGTTGTTAAGTCAGCAACGCCTCCGTTGGTGGCGGTGATCGGCGGAATAAAAATGGAAACCAAACTTCCGGTCATTGAACATCTCTTGCCGCATGCCGATTCCATTCTTCTTGGCGGTGGCATTGCGTCCACCGTGTTGGCGGCGCAAGGATATAAAGTCGGCGCTTCGCCGGTTCAAAAAGAATTTTTAGCGTTCGCCAAAAAAATCGCCGGTGAAGAAAATATTATTATGCCGGTTGACGTAGTTGTTGGCGGAATCGGTAAATCGCGCTCTTATCGCGTGGAACCAATTAGAGCCGGACATAAAGAGATTTGCCAAAAAAATGAAGCCATCAAAGACATCGGCCCCGGAACTGTGGTGCTGTATTCGGAATATATTCGCCAAGCCCGCACGATTATTTGGAACGGCCCAATGGGTGAATTTGAGCGCGAACCGTTCAATCATGGTACAATATCATTGGCTCGCGTCATTGCCGTCAAATCAAAAGGACCGGCCTATGGCGTGGTCGGCGGCGGCGAGACGGTGCAGGCCCTGCAACAATCGGGGCTGATTCATCTCATGGATCACGTCTCAACCGGCGGCGGCGCCATGTTGGAGATGCTCGCCGGAAAAAAATTATCGGCCGTTGAGGTTTTACGCGCTAAAAAAGTTAAAAAATAATATGAAAGAAACAAAAATGTCCGAAGGAGAAGGTTGTGAAATGTGTGACACTTCATCGGACGGGGATTGTTGCGGCGGCGGATCCTCCGGAAAAGGATGTTGTAGCGGTTGGAGCGAAAAAAAATGGCGCGGCGGTTTTTTGAAAAAATTGTGTGTGGCGCTTGTCATTATTTTTATCGCGTACGCCATTGTCTGGATGGGAACGCTCATCAGAAATAATGTCCGCGGTTTTTATTCTATTGGTCTGGCGCCGGCGGAAAGACATAACGTGACAATTTCCGGCGAAGGCAAAGTGACGGCCACGCCGAACATTGCTTACACGGACATTGGCATGGTGACGGAAGGGAAGGACGTGGCCGACAGCCAAAAAGAAAATTCTGAAAAGATGAACAGTTTAATTGGCGGCATCAAAGCGGCCGGAGTGGCTGACGCTGACATTCAGACCTCGCAATACAATATCTATCCGCGTTATTCTTATGAAGCCGGAAAATCGCGCATTGACGGATATACGGTTTCGCAAAGTGTTCGCGTCAAAATTCGCGATTTAACCAAGATCAACGACATTCTCGGTTTGGCCGGAAAATACGGCGCCAATCAGGTGAGCGGCGTGCAGTTCACGATTGATGATCCGGAAATGTTGCAAGCGGAAGCGCGGGCCAAGGCCGTGGAGCAGGCCAAGAAAAAAGCGGCGATGTTGGCCGGACAGTTGGGCGTCAAATTCACGCGCATTGTTTCTTTCTCGGAGTCATTCGGAGGCGGCGGGCCAATGCCGATGTATCTGAAAGCGGAAGGTGTTGGCGGCGCTGAATTCTTACCGCCCCAAGTTGAACCCGGATCATTGGAAGTGCAGGTGCAGGTCTCCATCACTTTTGAGTTGCAATAATCTTCGGGGACACTTCTAAATGCTCTGCATTTAGAAGTGTCCCCAATAGGTGTTTAGAAGTGTCCCCAATAGGTGTTTAGAAGTGTCCCCAATAGGTGTTTAGAAGGAGACAAGAGAAAAAATATGAAAATAAAATCTATTCAAGCCCTGGAAATTCTTGATTCGCGCGGAAATCCAACCGTTCGCGCCGTCGTAACGCTCACTGACGGCGCGGTTGGCTCTGCTTCCGTTCCCTCTGGCGCCTCAACCGGCGCTCATGAAGCGTTGGAGTTGCGCGATGGCGGGAAACGTTACGGCGGCAAAGGCGTGTTGAAAGCCGTCGCCAACATCCAGAAAAAAATCGCGTCAAAATTAATTGGTTTGGACGCAAGCAAACAGCGCGCCGTTGATGAAGTGATGCTAAAGTTGGACGGCACAAAAAATAAATCGCGATTGGGCGCGAACGCCATCCTTGGTGTTTCTTTGGCTGTGGCCCGTGCCGCCGCCACGTCGGCAAAGGAGCCGCTCTACCAATATCTGCGGCAAGCTTTCAATTTGAAACACAAAAATTTTCGTCTGCCGGTGGCCACCATGAACATTATTAACGGCGGCGTGCACGCGGACTCCGGCCTTTCCGTGCAGGAGTTTATGATTATTCCGCAAAATAATAAAATGAATGAGCGCGTGCGCATGGGCGCGGAAGTATTTCACGCCCTCAAAGGCATTTTGAAAGCCGACGGCTTTGCCACCTCGGTTGGCGATGAAGGCGGTTTTGCGCCGCGGCTCGGCGGATCGGAAAAAGCTCTGCAAGTTATTGTTCGGGCCATCACCAAAGCCGGATATAAGGTCGGCCATGATGTTATGCTCGGTATGGATGTGGCCGCTTCGGAATTTTTTGAAAACGGCATTTACAACTTTGAAGGAAAAAAACTTACGCCGGAGAAAATGATGGAGATGGCGGCGGGTTGGGGCCGGAAGTATCCGCTCATCTCCATTGAAGATCCGCTCGCGGAAGATGATTGGGACAACTGGGTATCTTTCACCAGCAAGCATGGCCACAAATTCACGATTGTCGGCGATGATTTTTTTGTCACCAACAAGGAGCGCTTAGCTCAAGGTATCCGGACGGGAGCCGCTAACGCCATTTTGATAAAATTAAATCAAATCGGTTCGCTTTCGGAAACCATTGATACCATTCTCCTCGCGCAAAAAAATAATTACAAAATTTCTGTGTCGCACCGCTCCGGTGAAACGGCGGACACCTTCATTGCTGACTTGGCCGTGGCCGTGAACGCCGAATTTATCAAAACCGGATCGCTGTCGCGTTCCGAGCGTGTGGAAAAATATAATCGTTTAATGGAAATTGAGCGGGAAATAAAATAATTCTATGATGTATCCATATTACGGGTCTGGAGTATTTAGTTGGTTAGGGATGTTGATGATGATTGTTTGGTGGGTTATTATAATCGCGGTCGTTGCCGCGGTTGCGCGTTGGCTCCTCCGTGAATTTAAGAGCGGTGGCGCGGGCAACCGGCCGCTTGATATTTTGAAAGAACGCTTTGCTAAAGGAGAAATTACGGAAAAACAGTTTGAAGAGATGAAGAAAAAATTGGGTTGATGCGGGTACCTTGTCGGTCGTGAATTAAAAGCGCCATGGCGAGCTTTTTTATTGAGCGGCAAAAAAGAAGTCATTATTTTGTTCGCCATAAAGATGGACGTTTTGCGGTTATACCATATCATAGCGGCGATATGGCGCCGAAAACTCTGAAGGGTTATATTAAATGATATTGATATCACGATTGAAAATCTGATTAAAATTTTGTAGCGCAAAAATATGACTGACGCCTCCGCCAATCGTCCTCGTCCGCTCGTTCTTGTGATCTGTGACGGTTGGGGCGTGGCGCCGCCTTCGGACGGCAATGCCATTACCCTCGCCAAAAAACCAAACTTTGATCGGATGGTGCGGACATATCCGGCGGTTACCATCGTGGCATCCGGTATTGAAGTCGGACTTTCTTGGGGAGAAATGGGCAACTCGGAAGTCGGGCATTTGAACATTGGAGCCGGACGCGTGTACTATCAAACTTTTCCGCGCATCAATAAAGAAATCGTGACCGGAGAATTTTTTAAAAACACGGCGTTCCTTCAAGCCGCCGAGCACGTCAAAAAAAATAATTCCACTTTGCATCTTTTGGGCATTCTTTCTCCGGGGAACGTCCATGGCGCCGAAGATCATCTTTACGCTCTTTGCCAATTTGCCAAACAACAAGGAATATCCAACGTTAAAGTCCATGCCATTCTTGACGGTCGCGATGTTAAGTTTGACAGCGGCAAGGACTTTATCGGCCGCGCCATGAGCCGGATGAAAGAGATTGGTGTTGGTGAAATTGCCTCGCTCGGTGGACGGATGTTTGCCATGGATCGCGATAACCGCTGGGAGCGCGTGGAAAAAATGTATCGCGCCATGACTTGGACATCAGCGTCAGACGCACCCATCTTTGAAGATCCGCTTAAAGCCATAGAGACGTCTTACGCCGCCAAAGTGTATGATGAAGAATTTTTGCCGGTAACAATGGTGAAGAATGGCGCGCCCGTTGGCAATGTTAAAGACAATGATGCCGTCATTTTTATGAACTTCCGTCCGGATCGCGCGCGGGAATTGACCAAGGCATTTGTGCTTCCGAGTTTTGATAAGTTCACTCGTCCGCGGATTCAAAATCTTTTTTTTGCCACCATGGCTGAATTTGAAAAGGGTTTGCCGGTAACGGTGGCCTATCCGCCGGACGTCATTAAAAATTCTTTGGCGGAACTTCTGGCCAACGCCGGACTCAAGCAACTTCATTTGGCGGAAACGGAAAAATACGCCCACATCACTTTTTTCCTAAATGGCACGATTGAAGATCCGTTTCCGGGAGAGGATCGCCAGATTATTCCTTCGCCCAAGGTGGCATCATACGCCGAGGCGCCGGAAATGGCGGCGGCGGAGTTAGGCAAAGCATGCGCGGCGGCCATTGAATCCAGCAAGTACGATTGCATTTTAATGAATTTCGCGAATGCTGATATGGTCGGACACACCGGAGATCTGGCGGCAACAATCAGAGGCGTGGAAGCGATTGATAAAGCGCTCGGGCCGATTTTGGATTTGACGCTGGCGCATGGCGGCGTTTTGGTTTTCACGGCTGATCATGGAAACGGCGAGGAGTTGGTGAATCTAAAAACCGGTGAAAAGGACAAAGAGCATTCCACCAATCCCATCCCCTTTATTGTTTGCGGCAAGCAATGGGAAGGTCAAAACGCGATGGGTAACGACGCCATTGAAGGGGATTTGAGTTTATCCCAACCGGTTGGTGTTTTGGCGGATGTAGCGCCCACGATTTTGAAACTGCTCGGGATTGCGCCGCCGCCGGAGATGAGCGGGAGGCCGCTTATTTAGAAGCTATCCCTTCTTGCGTTGTCTGTTGTCTTATTATGCCCGAACTTCCGGAAGTTGAAACCATCCGTCGCCAACTGCAAAAAGAAATTGTTGGCGCCACCATCCGTGGCGTCATTGTAAATTTTAGGAAACGCTTGAATGTTTCATCAGAAAAATTTAGGACAATGCTCAAAGGAAAAAAGATTCTTGCCGTCGGCCGACGCGCCAAACTTTTGGTCTTTGAATTAAGCAATGGGTTAAGAATGCTTGGGCATCTTAAAATGACCGGCCGGTTTTTAATTGTTAAAAAGGGAACATCGCCAAATAAGCACACGCATATCCAATTTATTCTCTCCGGCAAGAATGATCTTTACTTTGAGGACTATCGCAAGTTCGGATTTTTGAAATTGATGGATGACGCCGGATTGCAAAAAGAATTGGCGGCGCAAAATTACGGACCCGAACCATTGACCGCCGCGTTCAGCTTCAAAAAATTTGTTGAATGTATTCGCGGCCGCGGCCGAAAAAAAATTAAACAGGTCTTAATGGAGCAAACCTGTATTGCCGGCATCGGTAACATTTACGCTGACGAAATTTGTTTTGCGGCTGGCGTTCATCCGGAGCGTCCGGCCAATCGGCTATCCGCCGCCGAATTAAAGATTATGTTCACGGCCGCCAAAAAAATTTTAACCGCGGCTATCAAAAATCGCGGGACATCCGCTGATGCTTATCTTGACGCGCACGGCCAGCAGGGGACATACGTTCCGTTTCTTAAAGTGTATGATCGTGACGGAGAAAAATGTCGCCGCAACGACGGTGGAATTATTAAAAAAATTCGCGTTGGCGGCCGCGGAACGCATTTTTGTCCCAAGTGTCAGAAATGACGCGCTTCATGCTTTATATACGATTCAGCTTATATGAGTGAACGCTCATCCCAAAATATCGTTCGTGAAATTGACGCCGCCCGGAACGGTTTAAGCCAAAAGGAAGTGGCGGCGCGGCTGGTACAGTGGGGCCGCAACGCGCTTCCCCGCGAGCGCCCTCTCGGGGCCTTGCGTCTTTTCATCCGGCAATTTACCAATCCGATCGGTTATATTCTGATTTTTGCCGCCGCCGTTACTTTCACGATTGGCCATCTGGTAGACGGTTTTTTTATTTCGGTTGTTGTCATCGCCAATGGCCTACTTGGTTTTATTCAGGAGCGAAAAGCCCAGACCGCGCTCATTGCTCTGCGTAAATTTGCCAAGACCGAAGCGGTTGTCTTGCGCGACGGATCATGGCGCGTCATTGACGCCGAGGATATGGTTGTTGGAGATATCATTGCCGTGCGGCTCGGCGCCAAAGTGCCGGCTGATGCTCGGCTCATTGAAGCGCATGCGCTTAAAACAAATGAAGCGGCGCTGACTGGAGAATCGGATGTCGTTCAAAAAAAGATTGATCCGGTTCCGGAAGACGCTCCGCTTTATAGTCGGACGAATATGCTCTGGCTTGGCACGACGGTTGCTGAAGGGGAAGGGACGGCCTGCGTTACGGCAACCGGCGCCGCTACCGAGTTTGGAAAAATCGTGGGCGCGGTGAGGAACATTGAAGAGCCGCCCACACCTCTGCAGAAAAAACTTGCGGAACTGGCGCGGCTCGTTGGCGTTCTGGTTTTGGGTTTTGCCCTCATCGTGTTCATATTGGGATTTCTGCGCGGTCTTCCTCTTTTTGAAATGTTTCTCTCGGCCGTGGCGCTTTCCGTATCCGCAATCCCCGCCGGTCTGCTCCCCGGAATCACCATTGTGCTCGTTTTTGGAATGCGGCGGCTCGTTAAGCGCCAGGCGCTGGTCCGGCGGCTCATTGCCAATGAAACGCTCGGCGCCGTTACCGTGATTTGCACGGACAAAACCGGCACGATTACGACCGGTCAGATGCGCGTCACCAATATTCTTACAACTTTTGCCGAACTTCTTCACGATTCCGATCGCGCAAAAAATAATCATCACGCTTCGCACCTTAAAGCGTTGACGGCCATCGTCCAAACCTCCTCCGCTTTTATAGAGAATCCGGATTCAGCGCGCGATCATCTAATCATTCACGGTTCGCCAACAGAACAAGCGCTCTTGCGGGCCGCCACGGAAGCGGGAATTGATTGGCAGAAGATAAATGCGCGGCGTGTGGATCATCTTCCTTTTGATTCGTCGCGCAAGATGAGTATTGCGCTCATGCGGACTGACGGCGATTATGTGCTGGAAGTGGTGGGCGCGCCGGATTTTCTTATTCCATCGTGCAACCGGATTGATTATAATGGCGGTTCAAAGCCTTTTACTGCCGAATACACCGGAAAAATTTTACGCCGCTTTGAGGAGCTTACAGCCGAGGGGTATCGGGTTGTCCTCGCGGCGCACCGTCATTTAAAAGAACGGCCGCGGCGCGGTGAACTCTTAAACGCCGTCCGCGAGCTGACGCTCATCGGTTTTATTGCCCTTACTGATCCGGTGCGTCCGGATGCGCGCCAGGCGCTGATCCAGACGGCGCGCGCCGGAGTGCGCACGGTGCTCGTAACGGGCGATCATAAAAATACCGCGTTGGCCGTGGCTCTCCGCGCCGGGTTGACCGTGTCGGCGGAAGAGGCAATTGAGGGTCAAGCGCTTGATCAAATGTCTGACGCTGAACTAAGAGAGCGCGTCCGCTCAATCACTCTCTATGCGCGCGTCTCGCCACTTCATAAATTAAGAATCGTGCGGGCTTTGCGTGAAAACGGGGAAGTGGTGGCGATGATCGGCGACGGCGTGAATGACGCTCCGGCTTTGAAGAGCGCGCATGTTGGCGTGGCTCTGGGATCAGGAACGGAAGCCGCCAAGGAAGTTGCCGACATTGTTCTTCTTGATGACAACTTTCATACGCTCGTGAATGCCATCGGCCAAGGACGCGCCATGTTCCGGACGATTCAGAAAATTTTTATTTTTCTTCTCGCCGATGATTTTGCGGAAATCGCGCTTTTCTTGGCGGCGATGATCGCCGGCTGGCCTTTGCCGCTTCTGCCGACGCAAATTTTATGGATTAACGTGATTGAAGACAGTCTTCCGAATATGGCGCTCACGACCGAGCATGATACCAAGGGCGTGATGGAGGAACCGCCGCGGCGTCTTAGTGATCCGATTATTGATGGGCGAATGGGCTCTTTCATGGGTGTTACTTTTTTGGTAAGCGCCGCCGTCGTGATTGGTCTCTTTTGGCAGCTTAATGCCGGCGGCGTGGCGCTTTCTGAAACGCGGAGTATAGTTTTTGCGGTCGCCGCGCTTGATTCCTTGATTTACGCTTACAGCATTCGGTCACTGCCGCGGGCAATTTTTAATCGCGATATTTTTGGCAACCGCTATTTAAACTTTGCCGTGGTCGGCGGGATTCTGCTTCTCATGGCGGCTATTTATTTTCCGCCACTCACGCAAATACTTGGCGTCGTGCCGCTCACGGTTTCGGCTTGGGGGTGGATTCTCCTCATTGTGGCCGTTGAGATCACGATCATTGAAGCGGCAAAACGGATTTTCTTGGGCAAATACCGCAGTGTTGGCGTTAAAGGAGCAATCTAATTTTTGACAAAAGAGTTGCAATTTTTAGTTGGTCGTGTTATAGTCGTTTCAGACATATATGGAATTAAAAACAAATGAATCGGCAGTAGTTCTTCCACCCATTTTCCTTTCACTATTCGGTCATGTTTTTCAGAAATTATGAGCGCCAAATTGGCAAGCTACGCTTTTTATGTTAGAGTTACCTTGATATACGAGTCAAAATGCCTGAACGCGGAGAAGGAAAACGACCCATAATTGCAACCATTGAAACCGGCAAAGAGGCGGCGGCTTTTGAATTTAAAGACGCTACCGATGCCGAGGAGTATCTGATTTGGAAACAAGAAGTACCTCATGCCGTTCGCCGTTTAGTCGAAAGCGCCATGAAGGGAGTAGCGCCTGCCCCGAGCGACAGCGGGCTACCTTTAACCGATCAGTTTTTGTATACCTTGGGGGCTTGTCTGGCGCAGAAACAATTAATTGATCTTAAAGACGTTAATGTTCGGGTTTTGAAGTTCATACAACCGTTAGCGAACGTAAAAACAAGGGGTGGGTATATCAACGTCTTTGAAACACTAACCAACACGGATGTTTCCTGGAATTTAAAGCGGAAAATTTACGATACACAAATTAAGACGGCGCTTGAATGGTTGGCTGACCGCGATCTGACCGATTTGGCCAAACCGAAAGAAGCGCCTGAAGTCCCAGCGGAGGAAAAAGAATCTGAACCGGACGAAAATGATGTGCCGTCAACCAGTGAAGAGGCGAGATCGTCAATGGAAACAGGAAGAGAGAAAAAAGAAGGTCCGCCCACACCGCTCTTTCGTGTCAAACCATTTTTTGGTGGTTATTACAAGCAACTGGTATTTGAAAATTTTGATGTTGAAAGCGGCCGCTGGAGCAAAGAAGAAAATAAGTTTAGCGAAGCCGGGCCTGAATCTTTTGAAATATCTACCGCCAAAGTTTTTTTCGGAAAAATTCGCGGCGGTGAACCCCTATCTTTGCCCCTGCCCGACGATTGGGTGTTTGATCCAGAAAATCTGCAAACTGACGCTCCCGAAGGATCAGCTGAACTTTCAAGAAACCAGGACGGTTTGTGGTATCTGCGTATCAGCGCCGCCGGTGTGTCCCAATATAATCTGCGAGCCGGGCGTCGGTTATACATTGGGGAAACGGAAAAATTCAGAGAGGTCGGGATGACCGGTGAAATCCCTAATGACCTGAAAGTAAAAATTGAAGAACTAAAAGCCAAGCGGTTTCCTAAGATTAAACTGAAAAGAGAAATTGTTAAGCTAATTCACAACTCTTTGAAATATTCTAACAGTCCGGAAGCATACCGTTATTATCGCGCCAGACCCGCTGAATATTTTAACCGTATTTGGGAGAAAAAAGAGGCGGACTGCAAGATTGCTAATGATCTTGCTTGTCGTGCGCTTCTTGAGATAGATAAAGATTTTCGTTATGTCACCGGATTTTATGTCAAAGACCGGACGGAAGATGGTGACGCGATTATGCACGCCGACAACGGCCACGCTTGGCTCGAAGTTTGGGACGGCCAAAGTCGTCGGGCGATCAAATTAGACGCAACGCCAAAAGGCGATCCGACGATTGATGAAGATGAACAGAAACGTGATCTAGAAGGCGAAACCGGCGAGGGCGACTATGAACATCCTGATGAAGAGTTGGCATCCGCGGATGAAGCTAAAAAACAATTAAAGGATCTAAAAAAGAAAGAAGCCGGTGGCGGGGGAGAAAAGAAAAAATCGCGTTTTGACGTTGTCGAAGAACACTTTTCGGAGCTGGCCGAATGTACGCCTGAACAAGCGCGGAAATTTTTAAGAGCGCTCGATCGCGTGCGGGAAATTAAAGATGAAACCGGCGTGTCTATCAGCGACCTGGTGAAAGAGGAGTGGCGTAAGATCGTGGAAGAGCGCAAAGTGGCCGGACATGATTATCGGGGGCCGGTGCGGATGGATGAAGGCGACCGTTTGGAAAATCCGGTCGAGGCCGCAATTGATATCCGTTCCCGCGAGTTTAACCCCGGCGGCTTTGAAAAAGATGAGGTGGTTGAGAAAATAGAAACACACTTTGGCGGCATCAATGTCTATTTTTCTTTTGATTTATCCGGTTCTATGGGCGAGCCGGACGGGGCGAGCGGCCGCACTAAAGCGGACGTCCAGCGCGATGTCGCGCTTTTGTTCGTTGACGGCTTGATGCAGTGCGCCTACATTGGCCGCCAGGAAGGGGAAGATTCGGATTTACTCCCTTTAAAGATTATGGTAACTTTAGCTTCAGACGCCGGGGAGGTGCGTCTGCATTTAACTGATAAATGGGGACCCAAGGAACAGTGGGCGTTTTATTCCGCCCTGACCAAGCTCGCGAGCGGTGGCACGCCAACGCATAAAACCTTAGAGCTTATTGAGCGCGATTTGGATAAAGAATTAGCGGATTTGCGCCAAAAGAATATTCAACTGGAAAAACAGCCAATTCATTACACCGCCGAGATTTCCGATGGCGCTCCCGATGATTTTGAAGCTACCGAAACTAAGCATCGGCACTTAAAGGCTAAGGGAATGATAGTTAGAAGTTATACGATTGGCGGATCTTCCCAAAGCGCCGACGCCGCTCCGCCTTTATCCTCATTTTCAGAATTGCCAAAGATATTGGGTAAAGATATCGTCCACGAATTTAAAAAATTACGGCCACGGAAAATAACATAGTTTTATGCGTGAAGGTCTGAAATCAAACCGACCATTTGTTATTACTAAAGACGCTTTATCGTCCCATTTTAAAGTTTTAAGTACCGCTGAAGTAGCTAAACTCGGCGGGCCGGAGAAGCACAAGCAACCGGAATTTAAAAGAGGCGAGAAACTGACGATGGAACAGGCCGAAACAATTATCGGTCGGGAGAATTTTTTTGGACCAGAAGCGGTGGAAAAAGCGTTCGGTATTCGGCTGGCGCGAGAGCAAATACCGGAGATTCCATTTTTAAAAGTAGATTTGGAACGAGCCAAGGAGCTGGGGCAGTTTTTAGTGCTTCGCGCGGATAAAGCCCCAGATGGTCAACCACTCACCATGCGGAAAATGCACGAACTCTTACAAGCTGATTTTTCCCAAGCCGGGAAGGGCAAGGTATTGTATGATACAAAGGAAGGGTGGAAAATAAAATCAGAATTTTTTACCACCGAAACGCCTCAAGCAACTTGGGCGCTCTCATCGCGGACTCTCATCTCGGATTCAAAGAGCAAAAACTATGTAGAACAAACACAGGCCTTAATCCAATATCTGACTGAAGAAGTTTTTAAAGACCAGGATCTGCCACCCCAATATCAGGCCGCGATCAATGAATTTCAAACGTACTATGATCGCAATTTTCAAGGCAAAACACCCGAGCAAATCAAACAATTATTAGATAGCGAATGGGAGCGTTATGCCAAGGAACTTTCAGAATTACAGCTTAATGAACTTACTAGGCAATCTCCGGCTGACGCTCTGTATGATATGCTCATTCATTTTCAAAATACCGGAACGAAGATTTTAGAGACAGATTACACTTGGACCAAGCGCCGCTCGTCTAATGGGAGGCTGGTGGACGTTGGCGACTTCGATGCCGGTGGCGCGGGCGTCTTCGACCGGCCGCCGGACAGCTCCTATGGCAATCTTGGCGTCTCTTTCTCCCGCAGTCATTGAAACTTTGAACTTTGAGTCTTGAAACTTTGATTTATCGTATGGCAGAACGAGGAATACAATTTAGCAGTTTGGAGAGAGCGCCATTAGGTAAGCCGGAGAAAATCAAAAGTGATCCGGTAGGTTTGTTGATCGAGCAATGCAACCAGATTTCCGGGCTGGCAAAGATATCTGCAAGTACGGCAGATTTTTCGTATCTTTCTCCCGAACAGCGAGCAGAATCGCTGTGGGCCGCTTTCCAAGAGATCAAGGGTTTGGTCAGCGGAAGAAAAGTCAAGGCGGGCGCTGTGGAAATTTCCAAAATGAAAAATGGCTTGTCAATTTTAAAAAATTTATATGAAGACAAGAAAACTAGAGAGGCATATCTGGTCGGCTCTAAGCGGTATCTCAAGGAAATTGATTCAATCAACGGCAATTATGAAAAATATCTGGCGTTAGACAAGCAAATTAAGGTGGCAGAGAATGCTTTTGACGCATCAGTGCGGCAAATGTTTGCGGGTCGTAGCGGCGCCGCCGATGAGATTGAGGTCTTGATGTTTGAAACTAATAAGCGGCAGCTCTCCGCAAATCGTGAACGACTGCGGGATTTGGTAACTACCAATCCCGAACTCGGCGGTCTTGTGGAATATGAAACGCTCAAAGGATACTCGGGGCAACTGCGGCGCGATAATTTTATTTGGTCGCCTTCGCGTCGTGAGTTTTTGGAAGAAATGGAATTGGCGGCGCTTTCGGGCAAGCCGGTGCTACTTTCCGGTGAATCCGGTACGGGGAAAACTCGTTTAGTTGAACAAGCGGCCATCATCCTGACTAAACGCGTCAATAACGAAACGCCCGGCAAGGATGTGCGGTTCCAAGATCTTATCGCCAAACCAAAAATTGCTCCCGATGGCAGAACTTATTACGAATATAAGGAAATTGGTGAAGCGGTAACGGGGAAAACAAGTACGCTTGATGGCGAACCCGTGCACCGCGGTCGGATTGTGGCTGATGACGAGTTTAACCTGCTCGGGTCGGCGGAACAAACCGAGAGGTTGGCGCGGATCGCCGCTTGGACCCCGGGCAAGCGCGTCCGCATGCCGGTAACGAATGAGGAAGTAACCGTCGCTTTGGATTTTCTCTACTGCGCCATGGTTAATTTGGCCTCGCAACGTTATGAGCGCAAAAAGATTCCGCCGGAAGTGCTCCGCAAATTCGCCAAGGTTGATTTGGATTATCCGCCACAAAGCGGAGATGATCCGGAAATTTATGAAATGATGCTCGCCGCGTTGATTGACGAAAATGGACGGATGCGCGTGGCAAAATCTGAAGTGATCCCGGCGTATATCTATAAAGAGAAGAAAAAGAATATTGAACGCGCGGGGAAAATGGTGAAAGCGAATGTGCAAACACGTGAACTAACCAACGGCGGGGGGTATCTCTGGCGTTTTGCCAATGCCTTAAACGAGCTGAACAAATCATTCTCACATCGTGAGACCGTATTAAAGGCCAAGGGGGACGCGCAGTATGTTAAAGATTTAATTATTGACATAGGCACCGTGCTTGGTTGGCTTAAGGAGTATGGAGCGCTCGGTCGCGCCATGAGTTTAGAAAGTTTCATTGGCAAAAAGTTAAAAACGCAATTTTTGGATCGCGCCGCTTACCCGAACGAGGATCGAATATTGGTAAAAGAATTTTTAAAAAATTTTGCTATTGATGTTGACAATCCCGCCCGGGATGAAGATCGGCAGTTTGAAAATTTAACAGCCGTTGATATAGGTCTCTTGTCGCCGCGGGTAAAATACGAAAAGGTGTTAACGGAGGAGGCGGAAGTGGCTGAAAGTTATTTGGTGAATGAGGATGGAGAGCGGATAGAGTATATTATTACTTCGCTTGATATCGGCGGGGTACGCTATACGCCTGATTTCAAAGCACGCGAGGGTCATTTTATCAGACATACCGATGGAAAAGTATATGAGTTCCTTGGCGTCACCAAGGATACCAATGAGCCCGTCTTATCGTTGTACAAGCAAGGGGCCAAGATGCCTGAAAGGCGCAAAGGGAAAGAAAACGAAGTCAGTTTGGAACGCGCGGCAGAAATTATGGGTTCCGATTTTTTGGGCCAAGAGGCGGTGGAAGCGACCTTTGGCATCAAATTGGACACCAAGGAAATTCCGGAGATTCCTTTTTCCGAAGCCGACCTTGAACTGGCAAAAGAGCTTGGCCAATTTTTAGTGCTTCGCGTTGACAAGACGTCAGACCATGCTCCGCTGACCATGAAGAAGATGAATAAACTTTTGGGAGATAAATTTGAAAAAGGCAAGAAAGGAAAAGTGCTGTATAAAGTAGATTGGTATCCAAACGAAAAATTTTATAAAACCGACACGTCGGAAGTACGCTGGGCGCTGACGAGTAAAGAAAATATTCCAAATTCAACCAGTAAGAACTATCTTCAACAAACGCAGGAACTGGTCAGATATGTAATTGATGAAGTTTTTAAGGACTCCGCCGCCAGGCCACAGGAATATCAAGACGCCATTGACGAGTTTGAGCGCTATTACGCGCAAAATTTTCAGGGCAAGAGTGATTCGGAGATACAAGTATTGCTCGAAAGCAGTGACTGGCCAAAGTATGCTCAAAAACTTGGTGACTTAAAAATAAATCAACTTACTCGGCAATCGCCGACCGAAGTATTGTATGATCTTTTAATGTATTTTGAAACTAACAGCCGTTTATTAGAGGATAAGTTTACATGGACTAACCGCCGCTCGTCTGGTGGGGGGCTGGTGCTCGTTGGCCGCTTCGATGCCGGTGGCGCGCTCGTCAGCGACCGGGCGCCGGGCGACTCCGATGTCGGTCTTGGCGTCTCTTTCTCCCGCAGTCATTGAAACTTTGAACTTTGAGTCTTGAAACTTTGATTTGGTTTCGGTATACTAATCTCGGCTAATGAAGGCGCGTTCACGGATGCGCCTCGCCAATATCTAAAGACTGCTTACACTTTTCTCATGCGGATCTGGTCGCTTGAGGCGACCGGGCTGCCGCTACATGCTCATACAGCATCCGGCCTTATTTGGCCGCTTGTCCTTGCCCTGGATAGGAGAGGTGTAGAGAGCGCCGCTCGTCTAATGGGAAGCTGGTGAACGTTGGCAACTTCAATGCCGATGGCGCGAACGTCAACAACCGGAAACCGGACAACTCCAATGACAATCTTGGTGTCTCTTTCTCCCGAAGTCTTTGCCCCGGCGCTAAACGGCCGGGGTGATTAGGCGGCGCGTTGCTGACGAAAAGCTGATGGGACTGATTGAAAAGATTGTATACAGCTTTCATAACCAACCAGGAAAGGGAATACCGCTCGGGAATCTCACCAGTCAGCTGTTCTCAAATATCTATCTCGATGAACTGGATCAGTTTATCACCAAACGGTTTGGCTTTCAAAATTATATTCGGTATGCCGATGATATCGTGGTAATCGCGCGGAGCAAGATATTTTTAGAAAGTATTACCATAATGATTCGGGATTTTTTAGAGAGCAACCTGCAATTAACGCTACACCCTAAAAAAATCGTACTCCGCAAGTGGCATCAAGGCGTTGATTTTTTGGGTTATGTGACGTTCCCGCATTATACAATTCTTAGAACCAAGACCAAGCGGCGGTTATTGAAGCGTTTGAAGATTAAATATGAAAAGTTTAATCAAGGTTTGTTGGAAAATGGAGCGTTTGAACAAAGTCTGCAATCGTATCTGGGGGTGCTGAAACATTGTCGCGGTTATGGGATTAGGCAGCAGATTAACAATTTGTGCCATCGTGATTGAAAATAGATTTTGACAAAAGCGATTTTTTCTGGTATACTATATTTTGTTAACGTGATTTAGGCGCAAAATCGGTCTGACGCTGAATGGGAGCGTGGATCATACGGAGACCTCGTATGAAATCAAAACGCCGCCCATTCTTTTTTTACAAATTTTTCAAGCGCCATGTTTATAAACGCTTGCCCGTCATCGCGATTTTTTTTGGCGGAGTGCTGGCCGGACTATTTTTACACACAATCTTGATGACCCAGTTCTCCAAATGGTTTATTGAGGGCACGACAGTTTTGGCCGCTAATGTTTCACAGGACTTCCAGGAGATTGCGCGCCGTTAAGTCCCCGCTCATCAGAATCTGGCTGTATGAATTTTTCCCCTTACCTTCTCTGTTCCGGTTTAGCGATCTTTGAGTCGAGGATCGTTCGTGTTTCGGCAATCCATAAACGCGCCGCTCTTTCGGGAGCACATCACGCGCCCGCGTCTTTGACGCCTGATACCGAACACCCCAGAAGCAGGAAGGTGGTAACTTTTTTGCCGCGGCGGGTCAACTGCGGCTAAGGAGAGTGTGCAGGAACGCGAGTGGGTGCGTTTCCCGCATACAACACCGGCCTCTTTTGGAATAATTTTCCAGACAGGCCGGTTTTCTTTTTTTGTGGTACAATATTAATTATGATTCTTGATATCATTCTTTTCCGTGCCATCAATGAATTGGCCGGACGCTTGCGTGTTTTGGACTTGGCGGGAATTTTTTTCGCCAAGTATTTAATAATGGTGATGGGCGTAGGTCTGATTGTTTTTTTGTGCACCTATTGGAAAAAATTCGGTGCGCATTTTTTTTTGCAAACCTTAGTTAAAGTCGTTTTGATTGTGACCATCGCTTACGGCGTGAATATTATGATTGGCGCCTTCAAGTTTCGGCCACGGCCGTTCGTCGCGCTCCCCGGTGTTCATCAGCTCATAGAAAAATCGCCAGCGGAAAAATCTTTTCCGTCCGGTCATGCCACGGTTGCTTTCGCTTTAGCTTTCGCGATTCATTTTTTGGACAAAAAATTGGGGCGTTGGTTTATTTTGGCCGCGGCGTTGGTTGGACTGGGGCGCATTTTTGTCGGTGTGCATTATCCGTTGGACATCATCGGCGGGTTGACACTTGGCGTCATCACTGCTTATATATTGGGTAAAGCATTGCCTACGCCGTCGTTTAATAAGGCGTAGCCCAATATGAACGTCGTGATTCGCGCCGGCGGTTCAGGCAGTCGGCTCTGGCCGCTCTCCCGCCAAAATAATCCCAAGCAATTTTTGCCGCTCATCTCCGAGCGGACGCTTCTTGAAGAAACGTTTGATCGCGTTTCACATTTTGCGTCGCCGGAAAGTATTGCCGTCACGAGCAATGTTAATTTTAGCCCGCGCGTGCGGGCGCTCATTCCCGATCCGCGCGTGCAAATTATTGAAGAGCCGCAGATGCGCAATACCGGCCCGGCGATTGCTTTTGAAGTGGCTTCTCTGATTGATCTTTGGGGCGCGGAAACCATTGTGGCCACCCTGCCCTCGGATGACGCCATTGTGAACGTGGAGGCCTTTGCGGCAATGTTGCGGCTGGCGGAAAATTACATTAAAAAAAATCCTGACGCGATTGTCACACCGGCGGTCCTGCCCCGTCACGTTGACGTTGGCTTCAGTTATTTGGAAATGGGAGACCGCGTCAGCGACGGTGGAGAAGAGGCGCTCTTTACCGTCAAACGCTGGGTGGAAAAACCGTCGCAGGAATTTTGCGAAGAGTTGGTGGCGAGCGGCCGGTATTTTGCTCACACCGGCATGTACGTTTGGCGGCTCGGCGCCATTTGGAATTTGTTTCGCGAGTTGCGTCCGGAGATGGCCATGATCGTGGAACAAGCGGTCCATGCGCAACGCCAAAATAATTTTGAGCGGGCGCGGGAACTTTTTGCCACGCTTTCTCCAATCACGATTGAGTCGGCCATCACGCACAGCGCGCCGGACTTAATCATGAGCACTTCCAACGCCGTCGGCTGGTCGGACATTGGGAAGTGGTCGCTGGTGCGGAAACTCTTGGCCACGTCGCATTCGGATGTGGTAACGCGCGGCGCTGTGATTCACAAAGACACCACTTGTTCCTTGATTTATGCGCCGGAAGGGAAAGTTGTTACCGCCGTCGGCGTTGATAATCTGGTGATTGTGGACACGCCGGACGCGCTTTTGGTGGTGCCGCTAGATCGGGTGGCGGAGGTCAAAGATATTGTGGAAGAATTGAAGAAACGGGGGATGGAACAATATTTGTGAAGTATGTTTAAGTTGGTGAAATTAATTATTTTTCTTTTTGTCGCCGGTTCTCTCTGGTACGCGTATCAGGTTTATTGGCGCAGTCCAAAAACCAACGCGCCGACGGTTCCAATTTTTATTGAGAAAGGACAGAGTGCGGCCATGATTGCCGCGGAGTTGGCAAAAAAAGGCGTCATCACTTATCCGCGTCTTTTTGAATGGTATGCCAAAATTACAAAAAAGGCCGGCGCGCTTAAAGCCGGCAGTTTCACAATGCCCGCGGGTTTGAGCATCCAAGACGCGCTGGCGCGTTTACTCTCATCTGTCACTTCCGAAGAAACAATCACGATTCCCGAGGGCTGGGATCTGCGGGAGATCGCCGAATATTTTGAAAGCAAAGGGATTGCGGCGCAGAAAGATTTTTTTGCCGTTTCCGGTCAAGTCGCGATAGATTATCGTCGGAATAAAACCGCGCCCCAGCCCGATAATTTTTCCAATGATTTTGTTTTTTTGAAAGTGAAACCGAGTTATGTGAGTCTGGAAGGTTTTTTGTTTCCCGATACTTATCGCGTAGCCAAAAATGCCACGCTTGAAGATGTTATTAAAAAAATGCTCGGTACGTTTCAGAAAAAAATTGTGGATGTCTACGGTAGCGAGATTGACAAGAGTGGACATTCGCTTTATGAGATTGTGATTGTGGCGTCAATTTTGGAAAAAGAAGTGCCGCAGGTCACTGATCGCGCTATGGTGGCGGACATTTTGTGGCGGCGGCTCAAACGGGGAATGGCTTTGCAAGTTGATTCCTCGGTGAATTATTTGACCGGCAAAGAAGGATTGTTTACAACGGCTGATGATCGTCAAGTGGATTCTTTTTGGAACACTTATAAATATCCGGGTTTGCCGCTCTCTCCCATCAGCAATCCGGGTGTCGCCACCATTGAAGCGGCTTTGCGTCCCAAGTCCAACTCTTTTTGGTTTTATTTGACCGGTCGCGACGGTGTTGTCCATTACGGACGAACGCTTGAAGAACATGCCTCCAACCGAAAGTTTCTTTGAGATGGGATGGGGACAGTTCTAAAGGGGACACTTCTAAACGCTTTGCGTTTAGAAGTGTCCCCTTTAGAACTGTCCCCAAATATGTTTACCTCCCTTTTCGATTATTTACTACCCAAAGAATTGATCGCTCAAGAATCCATTCAGCCCCGGGATCACTCACGTCTCATGATTTTTGACCGCCGGAGCGGTTCTCTCAAACACCGTCATTTTTTTGATCTGCCGAAATTTTTGCGGCCCGGCGATCTCTTAGTTTTTAACGACACCAAAGTTTTCAAAGCGCGTTTGCTTGGCGCGATTAGAACGTCCGCGAATACAGGCGAACCTCGCGGGCGCGACGCGGAAATTTTTTTGTTAAGGCCGACGAGCGGCAACAATTGGGAAGCGCTTGGTCGGCCCGGAAAAATTCTGTCTATTGGCACCCGCGTGGAGTTCACAAAAAAATTTTGGTGCGAGGTGACGGAAAAATTTTCTGACGGTCGACTCTTGGTAAAATTTCCCATGGCGTCGGAGCGGGTGATCGCGCTGGCTAACCGCGTTGGGCATATTCCGGTTCCGCCATATATAAAGACCGAGCCGCAGAATTTTGAAGAATATCAAACAATTTTCGCCAAACGCGTCGGTTCCGTGGCCGCGCCGACGGCTTCTTTTCATTTCACCAAACATCTACTCCGCCAGCTTAAAAGTTTGGGCGTAAAAACAACAACCATCACTTTGCACGTCGGCGTCGGAACTTTCCGTCCGGTTAAGGCGGAAAAAATTGAAGATCACACCATGCACAGCGAGTGGGTTCAGATTGACGCGGCGGCGGCGCAAAAAATCCGCGCCGCCAAAAAAAAAGGAAGGCGAGTGATTGCCGTTGGCACAACGGCGGTGCGCGCTCTTGAAGGCGTGGCGCAAAAAAATGGATCGGTCAAAAAATTTTCCGGCGACATTAATATCTTCATTACGCCCGCGTTCCAGTTCCAAATTATTGACGGGCTGATTACCAATTTTCATCTGCCAAAATCAACGCTCCTGATGCTCGTTGCCGCTTTTGTCGGCCGTCAAACTATTCTGGCCGCCTACAAAAAAGCCATTGCCAAAAAATATCGGTTTTTTTCTTTTGGCGACGCGATGTTTATTGCCAGCCCGTAATAACCCGCGACTTGCCGCGGGGTCGGGTTTATTTCCGGCTATTGATCTGCCCGCGCGTCATTCCGTTTCCCCTTGAATGGCATCCTTATAAAACTCAATTTCTTTTTCCGCCGTCTCCCGCGTGACGTCTTTTTCCTCGCCGCTCCAGCCCTCTTCAAAAACGCGCACTTTATCCATGATTTCATCGCGCCATTTTGGTGATTCATCAGCCAAGAGTGAAAGCCGCATAATGGCGTCTTCAATTTTTGGCAATTCATTTTTAAAATCTTCCACCAACTGATTGCACTCATCCAACCGCGGTCCCATGCACTCGCTTTGGAATTCATCCATCACTTTGTCATGAGCGTCCAAGTATTTGGCCACAATTTCCGCCTGCTCGTCCGGCGTGAAGAATGTCTCAAACTGCTTGCCTTGTTTGAAATCCGTGATGGAATTGCCTTCCCGCAGATAGGTATCAAATTTTCCGACCAGCGCCTGACCCAAAGCGGCGCGAATATATTTTTCTTCGCGCGGGGCGGCGTATTTTTCATGCAAAG
This sequence comes from Candidatus Magasanikiibacteriota bacterium, assembly GCA_015661005.1. Taxonomy (GTDB): domain Bacteria; phylum Patescibacteriota; class Patescibacteriia; order Magasanikbacterales; family JACTTX01; genus JACTTX01. Next base: position 45,858 of record JACTTX010000002.1, on the reverse strand, counting down.
CGGCCAGCGCTTTGCGGTAAGGCCAAATTTCTTTTCCAAAAGCAATGATGACATTGTCCAATTCTTCCCGCCCGACGGTGGGATTCATTTCATATGCTTTGAGCGTCTCCAACATTGATTGCCGCCGTTCTTCGGCAAACCATCGCGGCGCGCCTTTGACGGTTTGTTCAAGAAGGGCCAGTGTAAATTGAAAAGGATGCATATTATTTTGTGATTTTAGTTTTTAAAATTGCGGCGAGTTCTTTTATTTTTTTGAGGGATGCTCGCACCGGAGCGTCTAAGTCAATTAAATTTCCGGCCTTGATTTTTAAAAATCGCGACTCATGTTTGCGCTCCTCAAATATCTTTTCCAGTTCCCCGGCAATTTTTTTTACATGGCGCAAAGCGTGCCCATATTCACCATTCAATAATGTTTGGTTCAGGTGCGCTAAATGTTGATTAATTTGTTCAACCTCTTCTTGTTTGAACAGGCCATAGTCGCTCTGTTTGGCGCCGCCCGGGATGATGTCAATTAAAAAAAGGCCGTCAGCTTTGAGCCGCTCTTGTTTCATTTCTAGTTTGGCGTTTAAGGGAATGGGTTTGTCCCGGCCTTCACCTTCCATATACGCACATTATAGCGGAAGATCGTCCAAAAGACATTAGGCGTCAACCCACGATTGTTTAAACTCGCGGAATTTTCCGTTTTTGATGTTTTGACGCATCTCTTGCATTAGCGACAGCAGAAAATGAATATTATGAATGGTGGCTAGACGGTAAGCCAGCAGTTCTTCAGCTTTGAAAAGATGATGGAGGTAAGCGCGTGTGTGATTGACGCAAGTGAAACAACGGCAATCGGGATCAATCGCGCCTTGATCTTCGGAAAATTGCGCGTTCGTGATGTTAAGACGGAATTTATTTTTAACACCGGCGGATTTTAAGTAAAGTGAACCATTGCGCGCCATGCGCGTTGGCGCCACGCAATCAAACATATCAACGCCGCGTTCTACAACTTCAAAAAGATCCAGCGGTGAAACGCCAACGCCCATGGTGTAGCGCGGTTTATTTTCCGGCAAGAGCGGCGCTAGCCAATCCAAAATATGCGCCGTCGCTGACATATTGTAACCAATTGATTCGCCGCCGATGGCAATGCCGTCAAAGGGAAGAGTAGCAATGGCGCGAGCGCTTTCCTCTCGCAAATCTTTATACGACCCGCCTTGAATGATGCCAAAAAGAAATTGACGGTGGCCTCTTACGGCGCCGTCGTTCCCGAACACAATGCTCTCCGGATTTTTTTTATGTTCCGCCAAAGAGCGTTCAGCCCAGGCGTGCGTGCGGTCCATTGCGTCCTGTACGCGGGCGCGATCAGCGTCGTCCGGCGTGCATTCGTCAAACGCCATAATAATATCAGCGCCAATTTTTTTCTGAATCATGATTGATTCCTCCGGCGTGAAGCGATGCGTGGAACCGTCCAAGTGCGAACGGAAGGTAACGCCGTCGTCGTCAATGGAGACAAGTGTTGGGGGCTGGTCCAACACTTGGGACTGGCTCACGACGCGAAGCGTCGGGTGCCTGTCCCCAGTATGTTTTTTTTGCGCCAAACTGAAAACCTGGAAACCGCCACTGTCCGTCAAGAGCGCGCGGTTCCAATTCATAAATTTATGAATGCCGCCGGCGCGGGCGATGACGTCTTCATCCGGACGCAAATGAAGATGATAAGTATTGGCCAAAATAATTTCCGCGCCGCTCTCCGCCAGATCCCGCGAGTCCAGGGCTTTGACCGTGGCCTGCGTGCCAACAGGCATAAAGACCGGCGTTTCCACATCGCCGTGAGCGGTGTGAAGCACGCCCGCGCGGGCGCGACCGTCTTGTGATGTCCGTTCAAAAAAAATTTCCATAATCGGCAAAAGTGTATCGTGAAATCATCGTCGCCGCAAGTATTCCCATGTTTTGCGTTTCATGTTATCTGTTATAATCAATCGCATGGACATCTTCGCTCATGGTCTTTGGAGCAACATTGTTTTTACGCGATTCAGAAAAAGGGATCGCTGGCTGGCCATTTTTTTTGGCATCGCGCCGGACCTATTTTCTTTTGGCCTGCAATTTTTATTTGAACTACCAAACGTTGTCGGTCGGCTCGTGAGAAAATTTGATCCGCGGACTTTTGTTGTGCCCTCGTATGTTCATGTTGCCTACAATCTTACCCATTCGCTGTTTGTTTTTATTCTCCTGCTGATTCTGTTTTCCATTTTGCGGCGGAATCACCTGGCCCGTCTGCGTCCCGGCGCCCGTCACCAATGGCGCGAATATTTTTTTTGGCCATTCCTGTCTTGGGGCCTGCATATTTTAATTGATATCCCCACACACGCCGAAGTATTTTTCCCAACCCCCTTTCTTTTTCCGCTGACGACGCCATATGTCAACGGCATTTCCTGGGGAACGCCGGTCTTCATGCTTGCCAATTATGGATTGATCGTGCTAACGTTAATCATTCTTATTATGTTCTGGCGAAAAAAAACAATTTCCGAATCAAAATCGCGGCTGGCCGGACTGTTCATCGCTCTCGTTCTGGCGTTATCGGTGTTCGCCTTTTTTTATCGCGTTCGTTTACGCGATGCCTTTGATGATTTGCGTAAACAAGTGGCGGTCCCGACGGCGGAGCTTTTTACTGATGTTACCAAAGAAAGCCCGCCGCCGGAAATTAATTCTGTGGTCGCCTCGGTGTCAACGCCAACGGTCGGCACGCAAAAAAATCTGGCCGTGCCTTTCACGTCGCAGGCGCCATTTGCCAACTGGGATCCGGTTCATGAAGAGACATGTGAAGAAGCATCGCTTATTATGGTGGATGCGTACTTCAAAGGCACAAAGTCATTGACGAAAGTATCGGCCGAAGATGCCTTACTCAAACTTGTTGCTTGGCAGAAAACGCGTTTTGGATATTTTGAAGACACCACCGCGGAAGAAACGGCAATAATCGCGCGAGAATATTTTGGTTATAAAAATGTTTCCGTCGCGCCGCTGACTCTTGACGCGATTGAACGGAGTGTAGCGCGTGGCGTGCCGGTCATTGTGCCAGCCAATGGTAAAATGCTCGGTAATCCCAATTTTAGAAACGGCGGGCCGGAATATCATATGCTCGTGATCAAAGGATTCACCAAAGACAAATTCATCACCAATGATCCGGGAACGCGCAAAGGTGAAAATTATTTATATGACAAAAATGTTGTTTTGAACGCCGCCCACGATTGGGTGCCGCCGGAAAAGAAAGCCAGCGGAGCCAAGGTCATGATTATTATTGCTGGATCGTAATAGTGTCCACAGTTTATCCACATTGTTGGAATTTGCACGCAATTTGACTGTTTGACATTGATTTTTCTGCCGATATAATGACCCAGAGGCGTTGTCTTTTTGCAAGGAGGGTTCCTTGTGGGGGACAGGGAAAGGTCGAACGCTTTTAATGTGTGAAAGACCATATATGTTGGATGATAAAGACCTAGAAAAATTGGGAAAAATGATGGACAAGCGGTTTGACGCCATTGATGTGCGTTTTGCCACCATGGACAAGCGGTTTGACGCCATTGATGTGCGTTTTGCCACCATGGACAAGCGGTTTGAGACCCAAGATAATAAAATTGATCGTCTCCGTCAAGACATTATTGAGTTCATGGATGTGAACATTCTTCCGCAGATTGGCGAGCTTCGGGAAACGCTTGAACTTACGCGATTGGAAGTTCAGGGCGGGTTCAATCGCGTTGATAAGAAGTTTGATATGCTGATTGATGTTTTGGCGGAAGAAAAAGCGATACCAAAATCATCGGCAATGATGTTGCATCGCCTGCGGGTAGCGTAAGCGCATGAATTAAAGAGGGTGGCCAGCTTAGGCCGCCCTCTTTGTCTCGTGGATTTTCCATGATTGATTTTCGCGCCGATTTAAATGATGAGCAGTATACCGTTGTGACCAAAGGCGACGGCGCTTGTTTAGTTTTGGCTGGCGCCGGTTCCGGCAAAACGCGGGCCATCACTTATCGCGTCGCTTATCTTCTGGAGCAGGGCATTCCGGAGGATCGCATCTTGCTCGTTACTTTTACCAACAAAGCGTCGCGGGAAATGCTCGGCCGCGTGGAAACAATTCTTGGCCGGACTTTGCCGCGGCTTTGGGGCGGTACTTTTCATCGTATCGCTTTGCGAATCTTGCGTGCCTACGCTCAAGAAGTGGGGCACACTCCTAATTTTACCATCTTGGACAGCGATGACAGCCAGAGCATGATCGCACTTGTGGCGCGCGATGAAGGCATTGATGTTAAAAATAAACAAATGCCGTCATTGGCCATCATTCAAGATACCTTATCCTATTCTCGCAATGCCGAAGGCACAATTTCCGACACTCTTGATCTCAAGTATCCGCGATTTTTAGATCGGCTGGAAATGATTGAACACATCAGTCGGCAATATGAACAAAAAAAACGCGAGGCCAATGTGATGGACTTTGATGATTTATTGGTGAAATTAAATAATCTTTTATTGACAAACGCGTCCGTGCGTCAGAAATTTTCCGAACAATTTCAATATGTGCTGGTTGACGAGTATCAAGACACTAATCGCCTTCAGGCGAGTATTGTAAATGCCTTGTCTTCGCATCACAAAAATATTCTGGTTGTCGGGGACGACGCCCAATCCATTTATTCTTTTCGCGCCGCCGACATCCAAAATATTTTGGCGTTTGAAAAACAATTTTTCGGCGCCAAAGTTTTCCGCTTAGAAACCAATTATCGTTCCACGCCGGATATTTTGAATCTGGCCAACTGCGTCATTGCGCAAAACGTCAAACAATACCCAAAAAATTTGAAAGCCGTCTGTGGGCCACTCGCCAAACCTTTGCTTGTTCCCGCGCCCACTCAATATGAAGAAGCGCATATCATTGCCGACAAAATTATTTCCCTTCTGAATCGCGGCGTGCCCGCCAAAGAGATTGCCGTGCTTTTTCGCGCCACTTTTCATTCGCAAATGTTGGAATTGGAATTGATGAAGCGCGGCGTGGCGTATGATTATCGCGGCGGACTCAAATTTTTTGACCGCGCGCATGTAAAAGACGTGCTTTCATTTTTGCGCATTTTCAACAATGTCCACGATGTCATTGCTTGGTCAAGAATTTTGAAACTGCAAGCCGGAGTGGGGGAGCGGACGGCGCAAGAAATAACCGCCGCCCTAAAGCAGATGGAGAAATTTGAAGACGTGGTCTTGATGGATGTGGCGGCGCAGATTGGGCCGCGCGCCGCCACTGGCTGGGCGCAAGTTCAGCGCATTGCCGAGGCCATGATCTCGGCCTCCAAAGAAAGACCGGCGGAACTGATTCGCGCTTGCGTTAATTCTTTTTACAAAGAGTTTGTGGAAGGGGAGTTCACCAATTGGCGCGATCGCTTGGATGACATTGAACAGCTCACTCGTTTTGCCGAACGCTCCCGCGACCTTTCTCATTTTTTGGCGGACGCTTCGCTTTCAGAATCCTACGCCAGCGATCGCGATCAAAAAGAAAATCAACGCGAGCAAGTGGTGCTCTCCACCGTTCATCAAGCCAAAGGTTTGGAATGGGACGCGGTTTTTGTGATTAATTTGACGGATGGCGGATTTCCCAACGAGCGCGCGCTCAAAGAACCAAACGGCATTGAGGAAGAGCGGCGGCTTTTCTATGTGGCCGTGACAAGGGCGCGGCGCCATCTTTTTTTGACTTATCCCATTCTCGGCGGCCGCGACGCTTCCCAAATTTCCGCGGCTTCGCCGTTCATTGATGGTGTTGATAGAGGACTCTTAGACATAGAACGTGATGGTCAAACCGTCGGGACTTTGGGTAATGAGGACGCTCGATATGTTGATGACGACGGAGAAGCCAAGTCCGCGTCTAAAATAGGAAAGCGGTTGCTTTGGTCGGCGTAAATCGCGCAACAAAGAATATTTTTTACGTCGCACTGCAAAAACTTGCCAAATCGTGCAAAAAATGGTATACTGATGCGGTAATTAAATGGGTGATGGATTTTGTTCTTCGCGGCGATAAGCGCCTTGGGGAAGACAATCCATCACCTTTTCGTTCTTTATATATGTTATCAGCTCTTTTATCTTCGGCCGTCAGACCGCTTTTGATTGGTCTTTTTGGTGTTATTGTGGGTTCATTTTCAACTTACGCCGCTTATGTGACGCCATCCTCCATGGCCGAGGTGGTTTATGCAGAGGAGAATTCGGGCGGCCAGAGTTTTTCGCCAATGTCGGCGCCGATGCCAAGTGTTGAGCCGATGCAGAAATCAGAACGGTCAGGACAAATGGAGCCGCAACAAAAGCAAGAGATGAAATCATTTGAAGCGCAACCTTTGCCGTCAACCCAGCCGATGATGAAACAAATGCCGGATCAAATGAATGAAGATCGGCAGAATGAGGATATGGAGCGGCAACAAAAAATGCAGGATGAACAACAGAAACGCCAAGACGAACAGCGTTTGAAACAGATGAAACAAAATGTCAAACAGATTTCGCGAATGATCACGCAGTTTGATAAACAGTTGACCCGTTTTCGCAAGAAAGTCAGCATTGAACCGCCTGCTGAAATTTTAGAGACCCTGGGAAAATTAAAAAGCATTGTTGCGAGCGTTACCAACGCGCAATTAATGGATGAAATTGAAGATGTGGATATGGGCGACATCGGCGATTTAATGCAGGACTTGAATGAAAAAATGCGGGATTTGGAACAGTTGAGCCGTGTTCCGGAAATGTTCAAGAAAGTTGATCGTGAAATTGCCAAACTAGATAAAACATTTATTCAAGATGTGGCGCGGTTGAAACGAACCGGTGTTGAAGCCGGTGAGCTCTTGAGTAATATGAGCGCCGCAATCACCGCCATCAAAGACGGCCGTAATCATGCCGGTGAGGCTTTCAAAGGCGGAGATGCGCAAGAAGTGATGGACACTCTACAGACCAATGTTTTTGAGAAAATGGATGAGTTGCGTCAGCTTCGCGGGGTTGTTGACGCGGTCACCGGATTTACACGGTACGCCAAACAGATCGCGGCCGAGATTAAAAAAAATGACGCGATGATTCGCCAGCTCAAAGCCAAGAAATTGGACGTTGAAGAACTTCAGACCCTGCAGAATGAAATTAAAAGTAACTTTGAGGAAGTCAAGGCCGCGATTAAAAACGTGACCGACCCTGATTCCATGATTGCTTCTTTTGAAGAATTCGGACAAAAGATGTCCGAGTTCCGCGATGGCGTTGATGAACTGACCGGACAACAGCATGAACAGGAAGGATTTATGCCGGGGAACGCGCCTCAACAGTTCAGCCAAATGCAAATTCCAAAAGGTTTCAGCGGCGGACCGTCCGATAATGGCGGACCATCCAATACTGGCGGCATGTTCGGTGGCATGGGTAATCAGCCGTTTTAGAAAATTCGTTTTTTTGCGGGAACGCGGACTGGCGGACAGTTCGCGTTTTTGATATTGTGAAACAATACGGGACCCGAAGCCAACGCTTCGGGTTCTGGCTTTAGTGGCTTGACGTTGACACAGCGTCAAAGAAAAAACTTTGGTCATCGTGAAACCGGATGGCGTCCAACGCGGACTGGTCGGGGAAGTTTTTAATCGTTTGGAAAAAAAAGGATTGAAACTTGTCGCCGCAAAAATGATGCGTCTTGATGAAGCCGTTCTGCGCGAGCATTATTCCCACATTGCCGACAAACCTTTTTTCCCGGGCGTCGCTCAATTTATGCAAAGTTCGCCGGTTGTGGTTTCCGTTTGGGAAGGATTGGAAGTCGTGCAAGCGGTGCGTTTAATTTCCGGCATCACTAAAGCGCGCGCCGCCGAAGCCGGTTCCATCCGCGGAGATTTGGCCATGAGTGTGGCTTGCAACGTTGTGCACGCTTCGGATTCCGTGGAGACGGCGGCCAAAGAAATCGCGCGATTTTTTAAACCGGAAGAACTTTTGGAATATGACAAGGGTGAATACATCCACGTTTATGTGGCGGAGGAGCTGGAGTAATTGTGGATAACTCATTTGACAGGGTTTTTGCCGCCGTGGTCTGATAGATAAAGTATGACGCAAGTTTGCCGCCACTCGGATCGCGCGATGACCATTAAGAAGGTGTTCGTCCTTTTTGCTATCCTTGAGCCGGGGCGGTGTCGTATGAGATAAGATTACGAAAGACACACACCGCCCCGACGTCCGTCGGGGCGGTTTAGTTTATATGGTTGCCGCACGAATGGTTTGGCTTTCGCCTCAAAGGGGGCGCGAAGGCCGACCACACGGACATCAACCAAGGGGGCTGTATGGAAGAAGGTGATGGTAGGAAAGTTCGTTGGCGAAGGATCAGCGACAGCTATCCAGCAGTCACGACGGCGCACGCCAAGCAAGAAACAGCGCTCGCCCGTTTGGACATGGCCATCTATTCTTTGCAGCAGCGCGTGAATAGTGGCCTTGCGGAGCCGCTACATGTGGAACAGCTACGTCAGCTCGAGCTGGAGTGGACCGGGAGATTCCAGTCGTACGAACATCTGGATGCTATACTCTCCGGCGACGAGCATGTCTTCGGTACAACAGTGTAACAGTGTCCTGTGAACAAGGGCACTGTCCAAGGGGGCAACACGAATTAAGGGGGCGACCACTGTTAACATCAGTGGTCGTTCTTTTTTTGTCGCGTGTTGCGGCATATTACGTCATGTTGCATCGCGCTTGGCGGCGCGGTATATTGAAAGTGTCCTCTTCCTGCCGCCGTCGGGCGATGACTTTCTCTACAATCTCATCAATAGGGATGCCAATATTTGCGCGGCCCTTGGGCCACGCGTGCGGCGACCCACCTGTTCCTCACGGGATAGGTCACGAGTCCGGCGGTCGCAGAGGGGACTCCCATTGTAATTTTTTTGAAAAACGTTTATACTCGCTTCATGAAATTTTTTATTGCCATTACTGTTGCCTTGCTGGTGATAATTTCCGTCGGCGCATTCAGCGGAATGGGTCGCGGCGCGCAAAACGGCCGTTGCTTGGCGGCCATTGCTTTTGGCGCCGAATGTCCGAACGAGCGCCACACCGATGACTCCATGGCTTTTCATTTTGCCGCCTTCCGTAATTTTACCAACGCCGTCATTGTTGATTTTATTTTTTTGGGTTTGCTGGGCGCTGTTTTTTTCTTGTCATTTTACACTGCCTGTGCCGTTGATGGAACGCGGTTTGTAAAAACGCGGCAACGTCTTTTTCTGAAAGCAATTTTGCAAAGGCAAAAAAGTTTTTTGCGCTGGTTGGCGCAATTGGAATTCAGCCCGTCATTGATTTAGTCCGGTCGGTCTTGACATTACGTCGGGGCGGCCGGTTTCATACGTTCACGCGGATTTTTTGTTTCGCGAGTAAACGTGTTTAATCACCAAAAATTATATGAATTCAAAAATGATTATCAACGTGGCGGCGATTGCCGTCATTGCCGGAGCCCTGATTTGGTTTGCCCGATCCGGCGCGGCGCCGGAGGAAAAACAAACCATTGACGCCAAAGGCGTTTTGACCGCACTGGAAAATTCTTATGACTTCGGCACGGTTTCCATGGCCAAAGGGAAAGTTACCCATGAATTCAAAGTTAAAAACAACGGCAGTGAGTCGGCGAAAATCGTGAAGTTCTATACGTCCTGCATGTGCACGGAGGCGAAAGTCATGCATAACGGAAAAACTTTCGGACCGGTTGGTATGCCCGGACATCTGCCGGTTCCGACCATCAATGAAGTTATAGAAGCGGGTGAAGAGGCCACCGTGGAAGTAACGTTTGATCCGGCGGCGCACGGACCGGCCGGTGTTGGAAAAATCTCCCGCATCGTTTACTTGGATAATCCGAACGGTCGGCCGCTGGAGTTGAATTTTACGGCCACGGTCACGCCTTAATCGCGATTATGAAAAAAAAATGGTTGTTCATTATTGTAGTGTCGGCGGCGTTTGTTGTTGTATCAATTATCGGTTTTTCCGGCGCGGCCGGGGCCGGTGTTTTGTGGAAAATCAGCAATGGCGGACAATTGCTCCTGCCGCTCGTTACCGTGGCGGCCGTTGTTGACAGCATCAACCCCTGCGCTTTTTCCATCTTGATTCTGACGATTGCCTTTTTGGCAAGCATCGGAAAATTGCGCGGGCGGATTCTGGCTATTGGCGGCACTTACATTTTTGGGATTTTTGCGGTCTACATCTTGATTGGGCTGGGGATTTTGCAGACCCTGCATCTTTTCAACACGCCGCATTTCATGGCCAAGATCGGCGCCGGGATTTTGATTGTACTTGGTCTCGTGAATTTGGTGAATGAATACTTTCCTTCGTTCCCAATCAAGCTCCGTATTCCGCAAGGCGTTCATCATCGCATGGCCGCGCTTATGGATCGCGCTTCCGCGCCAACGGCTTTTCTTTTGGGAGCGCTCGTTGGGCTTTGCGAATTTCCCTGCACTGGCGGCCCGTATCTCATGGTGCTCGGACTCTTGCATGACAACGCCACCTTCCTGCGCGGTTTGGCGTATCTTCTCTACTACAATTTAATCTTTATTCTGCCGCTCGTGATTATTTTAGTAATCGCGAGTAAAAGCGCGGTCATTGAAAAAGTTCAGGTCTGGCAGGCGCGCGTCCGCGGAAAAATGCGCTGGGCCGACGGCTTGTTGATGGTCATTCTTGGTGTAATAATTTTTCTGTTATGAATATTCTCATCGCTTTAATTTCCCTTTACACGATTGCCGGGCTGGCGGCGCTGCTTAACCGCGCGACCGGCAAGCGTTTGTGTCCAATTTGCGCCGGTGCGGCCGGAACTTGGATTTGGATGTTGGCGCTTTATTTTGGCGGCTGGCATCCGGCGGGATTCACGATTGATCTTTTTGTGCCGACAATTCTGATGGGCGGATCCGTTGTCGGCATTGCTTATCAAGCGGAGAAATATCTGGCGCCGCACATTAAGCCGCTCGCTTGGAAAATGATTTTTATTCCGGCCGGCTTCACGGCCGTTTATGGCGTGACTCAAAGTTGGTGGTGGATTCTGCTTTTGGCTTTGACGGTGATGCTCGTGACGGCCGCCATATGCCTGCGTGTTGGTAAGTCCGGCGGGAGTCAGCGGCGCGTGGAAGATCTGGAGAAGAAGATGGAACAATGTTGTTGACAGAGAATAGAGAATAGAGAATGGAAGGACGCAAATATCGTTCTTGATTGGAGAACACGATATTTGCGTCCTTCCATTCTCCAGTCACTGTAGCGTTATTGTTCTAAGCAACACGACATTTGCGCCTTTCCATTCGCCACTGGCAGGTCACTTTCAAAATTCAAATATTTGCTGTATGATATGAAATCATTATTAATTTCGGCGGGGGTAGTCGCGCTCATTGTTGCGGGAATTGTGACGATATCAAGATGGTCGGAAAAAAAATCAGCCACCGCGCCGCTGGATTCTTTTGCCCAATGCCTTGCCACAAAAGACATCACGATGTACGGCGCCGCCTGGTGTCCGCATTGCCAGAATGAAAAAGCGGCTTTCGGGGACGCGTTCCAATTTGTGAAGTACGTGGAGTGTCCGAATAATCCCCAAACATGCCTTGATAAGGGTGTGGAAAAATATCCGACCTGGATCTTTTCCGACGGTCGCAAGTTAGCGGGGGAATTAGGATTAAGCGGATTGGCGCGGGAAAGCGGTTGCGTTCTTCCGGAGGGCGTCAAGTAATCGTGGTATAATGTAGTAAAATAAATATATGGAAAATAAACTTGCTCATTGGGCCTTGCGGCTCGCGATTTTTGGAGAATTCGTCGGACACGGCGTCTTTGCCATTCAAGGCAAAGCGCAGTGGATCAAATGGATTCAGGAAATTTTGCAGACAGACGCCGTCTTGGCCGGCAAAATTTTGTTGGCGATTGGTATTATGGATCTGATTGTGGCTTTGATTATTTTGGTGAAGCCGGTGCGCGGTGTGCTGGCTTGGGCCGCCGTTTGGGGTTTCTGGACCGCCATTTTACGTCCGTTGGTTGGCGAATCGTTTTGGGATTTTGTGGAAAGATGGGCCAACTGGGGCGCGCCTCTGGCCTTGTTGTTGCTACGCGGTTGGCCAAAATCGTGGCGGGAGTGGGTCAGATGAAAACGGGAATGGTTGAGGTAAAATTTTGCGCTGTGGATAAAACCGGTTGACCGTTGGACTTGTCTTCTACATAATGTAGTAGATAAATTTTTATATGCGGACACCGTCTCATGTTGGACGCTTGCTTGGCGAACGGGAAAAAGACATCCTGGATATTTTGTGGTCGCGTCCGGAGGGGGGTTCGGTGCGGGACGTCGTTGATCATTTGCATAAAAAAATTGATGTCGCCTATACCACCATCATGACCATTATGAATCGGCTGGTTAAGAAAGGCGTGCTCAAAAAAAATATTCGCGCCGGTCAGCATGTTTTTTGTCCGCGTCTGACGCGGCAAGAATTTTATCGGACGCTGGCCGGAGAAACGCTCGGACGGATTAGAAAAGAATTCGGAGAGGTTGCCATTGCTTGTTTTTTGGAAGAGACGGACAAAGTTGATCGCAAGAAGTTGAAAAAGTTGTTGGCGGATTTAAAACGCGGCCGGAGTTAATATGGCGATCACTCGCTGTGACAATTTTTTTTCCGCGATTACGCATGGCAATTTTTGGCATGGCGTTGGTTGGGCGGCCGGATTGTCGGTTTTAGGAATTTTTATTGTTTCTTTGGTTCGCCAAGTTCTGGCCACCGGAAAATTATTGCGCTCACTCTCATTGTTGGCGTCGGCGGCGGTTCCGCCGCGTCTTGCCGCTTTGATTGAAAACAAGCAAATAAATAATATTCGGATTTTTGCGTCCGATCAATCAAAATGTTTTTGCGTTGGATTTTTTAAACCGCAAATTTATTTGAGTACCTCGGCGGCGAGCGTTCTGACGGAGGCGGAACTGCTGGCGGTTTTATCTCATGAGCGGCATCATCAGCAATCATATGATCCGCTGATGGGCGCTTTGCTTCACGCCGCACGCACCGCTTTTTGGTTTTTGCCAATCGTGGCGGATTTTGAAAAAAGATGGCTGGCCGCCAGAGAAGTGGCCGCTGATGCCGCCGCTCAAAACGGTGAGAAGGGAAAAATTTCTTTGGTCTCGGCTCTGATTAAACTCTCGGGACGTCCGTCCGCACCGGCCGCATTTTTTGGATTTGCCGAACAGTCAACTCTTGCCATTCGCATCGCTGTTTTGGAAGGCAGGGGATTGAAATTTGCGCCGCTCACCTTGACAAAGATTTTTGTGAGCGTTATGGTACTCGCGATTTTACTGGCGGCCTTTGTCCCGTCAACAAAAGCGCAAACGGTTGCCGTTTTGCCGTGTTCGGAAAGTCAATCCGCCGAGTCGCCAATGATTTTAAATCCGATTCACAAAATTCCCTATAATTTATGATCACTGTCAATCGCGCGCTACTTGGGATTGCTTTTCTTGCCGCACTGTCTGGCGCTATTATTTCTTTTCAAACTAACACCGCCATTGGCAAACAAATCAAAGTGGCCGAAGAAAAAAATCAACCGGCAAAAATCACACTCCAGATATTGACGACGCCGAGTTGTCCAGATTGTTTTGATATTCAGAAAGCCGTGGCGGCGTTTAAAAAGTTTCCGGTGGAAGTGACGGCGGAAAAGACGCTGATCTTTGACAGCGAAGAAGGGAAAAAACTGGTGGCGGATTTTGGACTGGAGCGGCTTCCAACTTTTGTGGCGAGCGGAGACGTTACCAATGAAAAGCTGGCGGGGTTTATTGCGCAAAACGGCCGACTGGCTAACAATAATTTTATTTTCACCAAAACCCCGCCGGTCTACATTGATCCCAAAGACGGCGCCGAGCGCGGAAAAATTTATGTTACTATTTTGAACGATCCTAAATTATGCGTTGGCTGTGCGCAGCCGAGCGAGCTCATCAATCAAATGAAGAATGCCGGCATTTTTATTGCCGATACCAAAACCGTGTCGCCTTTTTCCGAAGATGGAAAAAGTTTGACGGCAAAATATAAAATTACCGCTTTTCCGCAAATCATTCTTTCCGAGGACGTGAAGTATTATGACATCTTTAAAAATTTAACTATCGGTGAAACGCAAAGCGACGGCGTTTACGTTTTCCGGCAAATGATCCCGCCATATTTTGATCTGGCGCAAAATAAAATTCTCGGCAAATTGCGAATGACCATGCTCGCCGACAAATCGTGTAATGAATGTTATGATCCTGCCAAACACAATGGCCTTTTATCCAGTATGGGCGTGGCGGTGACCAACAGTGAAGTAGTTGATGTGTCTTCGCCTCAAGGAAAAGGATTGGTCAATCAATATAAAATCGTCAACGTGCCGACAATTATTCTTTCTAAAGATGCAGATGTGTACAACCAGCTCAAAAGCGTTTGGCCGGCGGTCGGAACCGTGGAAAAAGACGGCGCTTACGTTTTCAGAAAAATTGAGGCCATTGGCGATGTTATCTATAAAGACCTGACTAAAAATTTGGTGATTCGTCCGGCCGCCAAGACCGCGGCGGCAGGTTTGAGCGCCACCGGAACACCCCAGTGATATGAATTTGTTGAAACAAACAATTTCTTTCGGCCGTTTGGTTTTCAAAACGCGGTTTTACCGCTGGTTGGCGTTGGTTGCCGCTTTGGGGTTTGCGTATCTGAATTATTGGCTGTTTCTTCAAGTTACCACTATCGGGCAGTTTATCAGCATGACTAAAACGGGAGATTTCGGGCGTTTCAGCGTGGCTTACGCCGTCACTTATATTTTGCTCACCGTCATAATGATTTTGCTGTTCGGCGCGGCCGCCGCGTTTACGGCTTGGCATTGGCGGCATTCGCGATTGGGAAAAATAAAAATCGGGAGCGTTGGTAGTTTCGGCGCGATTTTTGGCGCGTTCGGTTCCGCTTGCCCGATCTGCGGCGCATTTTTATTGCAACTCCTCGGCGTGGCGAGTGGTGTAGCCGCTTTTCCGTTGAAAGGATTGGAGTTTAAAATCGCGAGCATTGGTTTTTTGGCTTTCACAACAATGTATTCGGCAAAAAAATCGGCGGCAGCCATGAACGCCGAATGTTCCGACTGCGAAATTCCGGACAAAGCAATGGAAGAAAATGCGTCTGAAGAAAATACGTCGCGCCCGGCGGAAGTTTTGCCTAAAATTTTCTCCATTGAAAGTATGGTGACAGCCGTGTTGATCATCGTTCTCACTTTCAATCACTTTATGATTGGACAAGCCGCGTTGGCGATGGGTTTAAAAACAACCGGGTTGTCCGCCATTGCGAATCTGTTTAAACCATCAGCGGCGGCCGCCAAACAAATTATTTCCACCAAATTAAATCCGGACGGGCGCACCACCACCTTGGGTTCGTGGCCCACCATCACCGAAGTTCCGGCCGAGCCCAACACCGGAGACACGGTGGCGGACGCGCGGGTGGTGATGGTGCCAACTGGCGTCCCTTTTTACGCGCCGGAAGGAATTTCTTTTGATGACGGAGAGGGATCATTGGAACGCTGGCAGTCATATGAATCGCAAATCACTTTGGACGGCGCGTTGGAATCGCGCTTTGAAAAAATTATCAGCACGATGACTTGCGATTATTGCTGTGGCGGACCGACGCGCGTTACTCACATCAACAATTGCGGCTGTCGCCATGCCCAAGCATGGAGGAGCATTGCCAAATATCTCTTGAAAAATTACGGCGATAAATATTCCGATGAGGAAATTTTAGGCGAGCTTCAGCGTTGGAAAGGTGTTTGGTATCCGAAAGGCGTGATTGAAGATTATCTTTTGGCCACCGGACGAGGAAATGTTTTGGGTCATGCCAATCACGGCGGCGCGGGGAGCGACGGTATGCACGGCTTCAAACTTTAATTTATTAATTCTTTAATTCAATCTTATGGACTACTTTAATCACGCGTTTTCGGAGGGACAAGCGCCAGCCGCGGCTAACGCGTCCGGCACGCCAGTCGCGCCTGCCGCCGCGTCGCCAAATGCGTCAGCGCCGCAAAGCGCCGCCCGCACTTTAACGATCAGCATTCCAAAACTGAACATGCAGGTGATTGTTTTGGCGCTTTTGGCGATTGTCACCATCTTTCAGACGGTGCAATTGTACAGTTTGAAATCCAAAGCCGGCGCTTTGACCGTGAAGGCGGCTACCGGCGGCGCGTCGTCCGCCGCTCCGGCTGCCGCCGCGGGAAGCAACGCCGCTCTGCCGGATATGGTCGGCGGCTGTTAATTTGAGCGCGTTAAAAAGTATGCCCGCCACACCATCCGCTATAATGCCGGCCAAGCGTTCGTCGATTCTTTGCGCGGCTTTGAGTTCGCTTGGCAGTGCGCCGTCGGTTTGTCATTCGGTATGTTTAGGGATTGTAACTGTCTTGGCGTCGCTTGGATTGACGCTCAATTTTCTGCCCTTCATGTTTGCCGTAACGTATCAGAAATATTTTTGGGTGGCTGGTATAATTTTTTTGCTTCTGGGATTTTTGGCTTATCGCGGACACCGGACGACGCTCACAAAAAATCTTTTGACCTTGAATGCCGGATTGCTCTTGGCGGCATTGCCGTGGATGCCGGATATCACCGGCCTGCGTCTCTGGTTTCAAGGGATTGGATACGGCGCGGCAATTTTTTCTTTGGGCGCTATCCTTCTTCAAAGCCGTTGGCTAACGTTGCCAAGAACCGTTGGCGCGGTTATTATAGTTTTGCTTGTGTATAATCAATGGTTGATCGCGACAGTGAAAAAAGAAATGACCGTCGCGACGCCGTCAGCGCGGACAGCGGCCGTTTCCGTTCCACTGGCGCCGAACACTATGTCCGCCGCTGAACATAACTCTCACCACCAATAACTATGAACAAGAAAATTATTTTGGAAATTATTGCCGTCGTTGCGGTCATTGCCGGCTTTGGTTGGCTGGTGGCGCATAAAGGAAACGCCGCCCAAGAAAATGGAGCAACTGTGAGCGGGGATCAAATTATTTCTCGTTCTGGTATTCACTGGCATCCGCATCTTGCCATCTCTATCAAAGGTGTAGCGCAAGAAATTCCGGAAGAAGTGGGTTTAGGGCCGGTGGAAAGTCCGCTACACACCCATGCCGCCGACGGCATTATTCATCTGGAATACGGCGGCACAGTGCATGAAAGTGACACTAAGCTCGGCCGATTTTTTGGCATCTGGGGAAAAAAGTTTGATCGCGATTGTATTTTTGACCAGTGCAACGGGTCGGACGGCACGGTTAAATTTTTTGTGAACGGCGCGCCGAACAGCGACTTTGAAAATTATAAAATGAAAGACAAGGATCAAATTGAAATTCGGTTTGAGTGACAGATGGACAAAGGGACAAAAAAGGACAGCGCATTGCCAATGGCGTTCTTGATTGAAGAACACGCTATTTGCAATGCGCTGTCCTTTTTGCTTATCTGACTTTTTTAATTTTTGTCTTAATGCAACTGGTGCAAAGACGCACGCGTTTATTATCAACGCGTTTCCATTGCAAATTTGGATAGACCCACTTTTTTGATTTGATGTTGGAGTGACTGCGCGAGGCGCCAATGACCGGGCCGCGGCCGCAGGCAATGCAGATTTTTGCCATACTGGTTAATCGTGAAAAATTATGATAGAGTGATTGTATCATTCTCCAAAAAATTCTGCAAGCATGCAACTTCTCTTCTTTTTTCTCATCATTATTCCCTCCGCGATTCTCCATGAATACGCCCACGGCTTAGCCGCCAACTCCATGGGCGATCCAACGGCGCGTTTGGCCGGACGGCTCACCTTGAATCCTTTGGCGCACATTGATCTTTACGGCACCATCTTAATGCCGCTCTTTTTATTTTTGATTTCGCAGGGCTCGTTTGTTTTTGCTTATGCCAAGCCCGTGCCCTACAATCCGTATAATCTCAAAAATCAGCAATGGGGGTCGGCTTTGGTTGGTTTGGCCGGGCCGGGCGCCAATCTATTGGTGGCTTTGGTTTTTGGAATGATTGTTCGTGTTTTGCCTTTGGGGGCTTTTTCCGGTTTGCTCGCGATTATTGTCTACGCGAACGTCCTCTTGGCCGTTTTCAATTTAGTGCCGATTCCGCCCTTGGACGGCTCCAAAGTTTTATACGCTTTTTTGCCGCCACGCTATGACAATGTTAAATTTTTTTTGGAGCGCTACGGAATAATTTTGCTTTTCATTTTCATCTTCTTTTTCTTTGAGGCCCTGCGGCCGGTCATTAATTGGTTGTTTCAGTTGTTTGTTGGCGGGGGAACGTTGCCGATATAATTTGGACGTCTGTCGAAGTTCGGCCAATTTTCACATATCCGGGCATTACTTCGTTAATGGGAATGTAAATAATTTCGTTCATAAAACATCATTATTTTGGCACTGGCAATCCAATTTTTTGCAAAGGCAGATAATTAAAATAGTAGGCGCAACCCTCAACGGAGATGATGTAGTCCAATACATCTTTGTACCCTGGTTTTTTGAACCACTCGTTCAAGATGTAAATATATTTAACCTCCGCATTCAATCTTGATAACAATTTTCTGTATTGTTTTATTTTAAAATCGCAAGTTTGTAATTTTTCATCAGTTGATCCGCTTCCTTCTTGGAATTTAATTTCAATAATGTGCATGGTGTTATTAGCAATAACAAATATTGCGTCATCCGGAAGCAATTTTTGTGAAATTATTTCTTTGTAATCAATTCCTTTCTCCCCCAGATATTTGTAAAATCCGTGTTTTTTAAAAGTTAGACCGACCTTTTTGCCATCATAAAAAATAACAGCGCCTTTGACGCTGTACTTTTCTTGGTTTTTTATAAAAGTCAAAAAATCAACTTTGCTTTCAAATCTTAATCCTGTTTGTGTGTTTGCCCCGCCTTTTCCGCGTTTTTTCATATCAATTTTTTTAAGTCGTTGTAACGTTTGATTGATAAGTCCAGGTATTTTTTTTCTAAATCAATCCCGATGAATTTTCGATCGTTTAGCATAGCCGCTAAACCTGTCGTTGATGAGCCGGTAAAAGGATCTAAAATTACATCGCCTCTGTCAGTGCTGGCCATAATAATACGTACGAGTAAATCAATCGGTTTTTGGGTCGGATGTTTCCCATGGATTTTTTCCGAACTTTTTGGCGGATATACAGCCCACACACTGCGCATTTGTAGATTGGGTTTTTTCAAAAAATCATCTGGCCAATGGCCATTTTTCATTGTCTCGTAATTAAATTTGTGTTTGGCTTTCTTTTCTTTGCGAGCCCAAATAAGTGTCTCGTGGCTAGCCGTAAAAAAACGGCAACTTAAATTTGGCGAGGCATTTGGTTTAAACCACGCAATATCATTAAGAATATGAAAGTGTTTAACCTGCAACGCAAAGCCGCATTGGTAAATTGAGTGGTAGGTGCCACTAATCCAAATGGTGCCGCCAGGTTTCAATACTCGGCGGCACGCTTCAATCCATGTCAGTTGAAATTCAAAATCTTTTTTTAGACCATTGCTGACATCCCATTCGCCTTTATTTACACTTACCATTTTACCGGCGTGAACGGTAAAACCGCCGTTTGATAGAAGATAGGGCGGGTCGGCAAAAATCATATCCACGGAGTTCTCGGGGAGTTCAGCCAGCAGGTCAATGCTGTTAGCGCGGTAGAGTTTGAAATTCGGTTTATCGAAGTAGGGTTTTATCACATGGTTAATTCAGTAATTAGTCATTATAGTACGCTAAAATTAAAAAATCTGCAACAAAAATTGCAATCTAAATAAAATTAGATTTTTTCCAGTTTCGCACACGGCAAAAACACCATGCGTTAAATCGCCTAAGTCTTTTGATTTTTTATGCGCAACATTATACACTGTGCATATATGAAAAAAGAGACAATTTTACAATATCCTGCGGTTTTTGAACCGGCCGAAGAAGGTGGGTATAACGTTTCATTTCCGGCGCTGCCCGGTTGCGTAACTTTTGGCAGAACTTTTGAAGAAGCAAAAAAAATGGCGCATGAAGTTCTTGAGCTTTGGTTGGAAGAATTGGCTGAATCAGGCGCGGAGATTCCGGCTCATGCTTTGCGTCCAATTATTGACGAGGTAGAGGCACGAGCGCCAAAGAAGGCAAAGATTCTGTATGCGCCCAATTTCGGCTAAGAAACTCGTTGTCGTATTGGAGCGCAACGGTTTTATGCTCGTGCGGCACAGAGGAAGCCCCTGATCTATAGGCATGGAGAATCCGGAATAATGGTGTCGGCGCCCGTACACGGGAAAAACGAACCGATCCACATTGGGGCGTTGCTCGCAATCGTTAAACAATCAAAGATTCCCAAAGAGGAATTTATGGGATGACTCCCAAATGTTTCGCCTATTGACGCCTTTTTTTGTTTCCTATAAACTATCGCCATACCTTTATATGCCCACGATGCGACAACTTTTGCGCCATGGCCGCAAGAAAATCAATTACAAGTCCAAAGCGCCGGCCATGCAGGTCGGGCTTGATTCTTTGCACCGCCGCCGCACGGACTTTCCCAAAGGCGCTCCCTTTCGCCGTGGGGTTTGCACTGTTGTCCGCACGATGACGCCTAAGAAACCAAACTCGGCTTTACGTAAAATCGCGCGCGTTAGATTATCCAACGGCATGGAAGTGACGGCTTACATTCCCGGCGAAGGCCACAATCTGCAGGAGCACTCCATTGTGATGATCCGCGGCGGCCGCGTCAAAGATTTGCCGGGCGTTCGTTACCATATCCTGCGCGGCGTTTATGACACGCAGGGAGTGGCCAACCGCAAACGGAGCCGCTCACTCTACGGTGCCAAGAAAAAGTAACGATACTAATATGCGAATGGGCACTAATAATACGAATATAAAGGTATGAGAGGAAAACAAGCCCCCAAACGAGAAATCAATCCTGATCCCAAGTTTCGACGGACGGATATTGCCAAGCTCATCAATTATGTGATGCAACGCGGCAAGAAATCCGTCGCCCAGAAAATTGTGTACGGCGCTTTTGAAATTGTCAAAGAAAAATCCAAAAAAGAACCGGTGGAAATTTTTGAAGAAGCCATGAAAAATGTCGGGCCGAGCGTGGAAGTGAAATCAAGACGCGTGGGCGGCGCCAATTATCAGGTGCCAATTCCGGTGCGCGGCGAACGCCGTTTTGCTTTGGGCGTCAAATGGATTATTCGCGCGGCCGCCAATCGGCACGGAAAACCAATGGTGCAAAAATTGGCGGAAGAACTTTTGATGGCCGCCAACGGCGAAGGCGACGCCGTCAAAAAACGCAATGACGTGCACCGCATGGCGGAGGCCAACAAGGCCTTTGCGCATTTTGCGCGGTGAGGACAGAGGAGCGGCCGACAGTTAGACAGCAAACAGATGGATAGAGACAGCAGACATCAGATCGACAGAGGGACAATTCGACAGAGGGACAATTTATGCCCAGAGAATATTCATTGGAAAACACTAGGAACATCGGCATCATCGCGCATATTGACGCCGGCAAGACCACGGTCTCCGAGCGTATTTTATTTTATACCGGTAAGAAACATAAAATCGGTGAAGTCCATGAAGGGGAAGCCACCATGGACTGGATGGAACAGGAG
This sequence comes from Candidatus Magasanikiibacteriota bacterium, assembly GCA_015661005.1. Classification (GTDB taxonomy): domain Bacteria; phylum Patescibacteriota; class Patescibacteriia; order Magasanikbacterales; family JACTTX01; genus JACTTX01. The sequence goes on along the minus strand of JACTTX010000002.1, from coordinate 24,306 downwards.
CGCGAGCGCGGCATCACCATCACGGCCGCGGCCACCACTTGTTTTTGGAAAGGCATTCGCATTAATTTGATTGACACCCCCGGGCATATTGATTTTACCGTGGAAGTGAAACGTTCTTTGCGCGTGCTGGACGGCGCTTGCGTGATTTTTGACGGCGTGGCCGGCGTTGAGCCGCAATCGGAAACCAACTGGCATTACGCCGATGATTATAAAGTTCCCCGTCTTTGCTTTATCAATAAATTGGATCGCACCGGCGCGGATTTTTACACTGATCTGGCTTCCATTCATGATCGTTTGACCAAAAACGCTTATCCTTTACAGCTCCCCATTGGCACCGAAGCCAATTTTCGCGGAATCGTGGATTTGCTGACCCGCAAGGCCTACATTTATTTGGACGATTTGGGCAAAGACATTAGAGAAGAAGACGTTCCGGCGGATATGAAAGAAAAGGTTGAAGAATATCGGGCGCGATTGATTGAAAAAATTGTGGAGAATGACGAGGTATTGATGAATCAGTATTTGGCCGGGACCGAACCAATACTTGAAGAACTCAAGCGCGTTTTGCGCAAGGCCGTTTGCGCCTTTGAAATTGTACCGGTGCTCTGTGGTAGCGCCCTTAAAAATAAAGGGGTGCAATTTATGTTAGACGCGGTCAAGGATTATTTGCCCTCGCCCTTGGACATTCCTCCCACTTTGGCTTTTGATCCCAAGGACAAAACAAAAGTGGTGGCGCGTCCGGCTTCGGACGATGAGCCGTTCACGGCCTTGGCTTTCAAAGTGGCCTCGGATCCTTTTGTCGGCAAACTGACTTTTTTTCGCGTCTACGCCGGACATCTTTCCGCTGGATCTTACGTTTTGAACACCACCAATGGTGAAAAGGAACGGATCGGGCGCATCGTGCGGCTTCACGCCAACACGCGGGAAGATGTGACGGATGTTTACGCCGGAGAAATCGCGGCCGCCGTTGGTTTGAAAAATACGGCCACCGGCCACACTCTTTCGGATGAAGACCATCGTGTTATTTTGGAAGAGATAAAGTTTCCGGAGCCGGTTATTTCTCTGGCGATTGAACCGAAAACTAAACAGGATCAGGAAAAGATGGGCATGGCTCTTTCCAAATTGGCGGAAGAAGACCCCACTTTCCGCGTGCGTTCAGATGAAGAGACCTTGCAAACAATTATTTCCGGCATGGGTGAGTTGCATTTGGATATTATTGTTGACCGGATGAAACGGGAATTCAAAGTGGAAGCCAATGTCGGCACGCCGCAGGTGGCGTATAAAGAAACCGTCAAGGGGACGGCGGAAGCGGAAGGGAAGTACATCAAACAGTCCGGCGGCCGCGGACAGTACGGGCATTGCTGGTTGCGCGTGGAATCAATGGCGCGCGGAACAGGTTTTGAATTTGTTGATGAGATCAAAGGCGGCGCCATTCCGCGCGAATATATTCCGGCCATTCAAAAAGGCATCAAAGAAGCAATGGAAAAAGGCGTTTTGGCCGGCTATCCTTTGGTTGACGCTCGCGTTGCCGTTTATGACGGAACGTATCATGAGGTGGACTCCTCGGAAGCGGCTTTTAAAATTGCCGGTTCCATGGCTTTTCAGGAGGGCGCCAAGCGCGCCGGTTTGGTATTGCTGGAGCCAATGATGAAAGTGGAAGTTTTGATCCCGGAACAATTTATGGGAGACGTTATTGGCAATTTGAATTCCAAACGCGGACAAATTCAGGAAATGCGCGATCGCGTTGGCATTAAAGTGGTGGACGCACAGGTGCCACTGGCCGAAATGTTCGGTTACGCCACGGAATTGCGGAGCGCCACTCAAGGCCGCGGTTCATACTCCATGGAATTTTCTCATTACGCCGAAGTGCCCAACAATGTTGCCCAGCAAGTGATTGAAGGAAAGAAAAAATAAGGCGCGATTTACATTCGGGGCGATTGGCAAAAAATTGTTTGCAAAAAAAGGTGCGCGGGCTATAATGTTCGCGTTTTAGATGTAAGTTTGTTCCAAAGACAAAAAGAATTGAAAGATTGGCAGAGTTGTTTCCATGGGTCATCAAAGAACTTGAAGATATTTTTAATAAAACGTCGAATGTTTATATTGATTGGCAAAATATTATTCATTGGCAGGATAAACTTGGTTGGCATTTTATTTCATATACTTACAATATATCATATATGCGAAACTCTGCAAATAGATAATTATGACTGATAAAAACCATCTGGACAAAAGAATTTTTGAGCTTCACGCCGAGGTACGTAAAACGCTCTCTCATCCCAAGAGACTCGAGATCATTGATTTGCTTCGTGATGAAAAAGAAATGGGCGTTTCTAAAATGGCTGAAAAGCTTGGTATTATGAAAGCCAATGTTTCCCAACACCTGAGCTTAATGCGTCAGCAAAACATCGTTAAAACTCGGCGGGATGGCGTCGCTATTCTCTATTCCCTCGCCAATCCTAAAATTCTTGTGGCTTATGATGCTTTAAGAAAAGCCCTGAAAGACCAACTGGAAGCCGACGGTAAATTATTAGAAAAATTTTAACGCTATGCAAACAATTACTATTATTATCAATGAGCTTCCCTACAAAAACGATAAAGCGTGGAACGCGCTACGGCTTGTCGGTGAATTATTAGACCAAGATGTAAAAGTTAAAATTTTTCTCTTGGAAGACGGCGTGGATGTTGGTAAAGAAAACCAAGAGGCGAAAGGAAAGGAATATAATTTGGAAGAGCTGACGAAAGAATTGCTCGCAAAAAATGTTCCTTTTGTCGCCTGTTCCAGCTGTCTCAAAGTTTGTGGTATAAGCCGAGAAAAACTGATTGATGGAATTGTTGTGGGACACATGAGCGATCTGGCAAACTTGATCAAGGAAAGTGATAAAGTTTTAACATTTTAAATTGAATATGAACAATAAAATAGTCGGCGTTTTGTATAAAAATCTCATCAAGCCCGCGCTTTTCCAATTGGATGCCGAGTTTGTTCATAATATGGTGACGCAAATCGGTGAAGGTCTTGAGAATCGGAAATGGCCGCTAGGCTTTTTATTGCCGCGCGGAGAGAAAACTATCAAAAAGAATATTTTGGGCTTGGAATTTGAAAGTTTTGTTGGTCTGGCGGCTGGTTTTGATTATAATGGACATTTAGCAAAAGTTATGAGGCATGTGGGGTTTGGTTTTAATACAGTGGGAACAGTAACGGCGCAAAAATATGCGGGGAACAAGCCGCCGCGTCTTGCGCGACTTCCACGATCAAAATCGATTTTGGTGAATAAAGGTTTTAAATCAGATGGAGCAGAAGCTGTTGCCAAGCGTTTAGATGGGAAAAGATTAGAGGGGCATTTGATCGGTATAAGCGTGGGGAGTTCCAATGTTCCAGATGTCAACACTATCAACAAAGCCATAGATGACTATTTGGAGACTTTTCGCATATTCAAAGATAAACCCTATGTCAAATATTTTGAACTGAATATAAGCTGTCCTAACGCGGTAATGTCGGAATCATTTTCTAATCTAAAAAATTTTAAGGAGCTTGTCCAAGCTGTGGCTTCTTGCGGTATAACACAACCTATATTCGTAAAAATGCCAAATGAAATCGATTTTGACAAAAGTGATACGTTGGTACGCTCGGCCTTAGAGAATGGCATTCGTGGTTTTATTTTTTCTAATCTTGTCAAAGACAGAAACAATCAGGCGTTTGACAAGAAAGAAATTTTCAGAGTTAAAGACGTAAAAGGCAATTTTAGCGGCAAACCGACGGCCGAAAATTCGAAAAGACTCATTAAGCACACCAGGGATGTCTTTGGTAAGAATGTGGTGATTGTCGGTTGTGGCGGCATTTTCTCGGCAGACGATGCGCGAGAAAGATTGAGCGCAGGAGCGGACTTGATTCAATTGATAACAGGAATGATTTACGAAGGCCCTCAGCTTATCGGAGAAATAAATAAAGGGATTAATCAATAACTATGGCCGATCAAAAAACAGTCATCATTTTAGGCGGCGGAACCGGAGGATTAGTTGCCGCAAATAAATTAAAGAAAAAAGCCGACAAGAAGGCGCGAATAATTTTGATCAAAAAATTATGAAAAAAATATTTTTATTGGTTAGCGCGTTTACAATGTTGATGCTCCTTGGCGCCGGATGCGGGAAAACCGGCCCAACCACTGAACCGTCAAAGAGTCCGGCGGCGGCCAGCGCGGCGCCAAGCGCTGAAGTCGGGGAGCGCGTTGATTTTTTTGACGATTCTTACGGTGAATCATCCACCATCAATCTCCCGAAGTATTGGGGTTATGCGCTGGCGGCCAATCCATCGTGGGTGACTTCAATGAAAATAAATACTTTTCGGATTTTTTCGGGTGAGGGTTTAGATAAAAATCATCTTTGGATCTACATTGTGCCGGACAAGGCGGACAACCAAGACGCGCGAACGGATTTTGAAAAGGCCGCCAAACCGGAAATCGTAAAAACGGCGCGCAAAATTTTACCGTCGTACCGTTTTTATGCCGAGTATGTGACGGATGATGCGGACTCACGCGGCGTTTTTGCGTCCATTGCGGAAAAATCAGCGGCGGCGGCGCCAACGGTTCCATCGGCAGAAGCCATCATTGCGCCGGAAAAATACGTCGGCAAATGGACGGGTCTTGAAGTTACGACTTTTGACGGCGCGCCCGCCACCAATTCCGTTGTCTTGAACAGCCAACAGGCCGGGACAAGATTCAGCGGCAAATTAGTGGCGGTTTTATCCGCCGCGGCTCCGGCCATTCGCACTTTGGAAGGAGATATGAGCGGCGAGTTCACCGTTCCAAACAATTCTTCCGTGAATTTTCGCATTGTTGGAACGGAAAAAGTTCTCGGCGCGGCCTCCTTGAATTATCAAAAAGACGGCACTCTGCTTTGGAAATTAAATGATTGGAAATCAACCGGTGATTATCGTTTGCCGTCGGAAATGATTTTGTATCGCGATCAAACCGATGAGCTTGATTCCGGCGAGAAACAAAAAATGGAAAAAGCGGCGCAAGCAAAAATTAACGCTGACCCGGAGTACAAACAAAAAGCCTTTGCCCACACGGAACAAATTTTGGGATCCTACGCTCGCGTTGGTGTGCAGACCTATGCGGGAGATGATGTCGCGCGTGTCTATGTAAAACAGACGCCAAACGGTTGGGAAGCCATCACCGGCGCCATTCCGTTAAATGTAACGGACATTAAATCACTGAATCTCGGCATTCCGGCGCCGTTGTTTTGAAGAACGACGGCCTCTCTTAAATGATTCGTCATAATCTCCTAAAGTCGATATATGAATCCTGCGGAGATTACAACTTTTCTTAACTCGTTTACGCAAAAACAGGAACGCATTATTGTTGTGGTTGATTTCGGGAATGTTGATAAATGGAAGGAAAATCTTGGATGGAAAGTTGGTATTCAGGAACTATCGCGGTTGGTGAAGATTTTTTCCTACGGCAATAAAGAACTACGTCGCTTTTATTATGGTTCCGATTTCGGACCCAAAGAACGATCAACGACACTTTCTTTGTGGTCCGCTAGTATTTTGAATCGGGCTAACATGAATCGCTTTGAAGTGATCACAAAGCCGGTAAAATATATTCATGATTCGTTGAAGGCGAACGGGTATGAAAAGAAATGCGATTTTGATGTTGAAATGGCAGTGGATTTGATACGTTTGCGTGATCAGTACGATGACATTGTTTTATTTTCTGGCGATGGCGATTTAGTATATGCGCTTAGATACTTGAGAGATGCGTTTCGTAAGATGTCCTATGTATTTGGTGCCCGCGGACATGTGGGGCGAGAAGTTGTCGATGCTGTAAAAGATGGGGTGATTCAGAGACTTTTGTATGCCGACGATTTTAAATATCGCTTAGATATGGATCGTTTCCAGAGACGATAAAATTTCAAAGGCCAGCCCCTGGCGGGGCGGGCCTTGATCAAAATCCGGTAGGGATTACCTACAATGCGAGTATATCATATTAAAAGATTGAAAGTCAATGATGGCGGTAAACCTAATTATTTGACTCGTATTCATAAAGGTTTTAAAATAACCACACTATGTTCACTATGTTTCCCATTGAACGCCTCCTTAAACTCATTCAAAAAACCGGAGATCGCGCCATTGTGATTGACGGTGATAATTCCTACGTCGTCATGACCGTGCCTGAATATGAACGGTTAGTTTTGCCCGCAGTGGACGGAAACTCGGCGGCTCCGGCGGCGCCAATAGAAACCGGCGGTGAACAGTTGATTGATAAAATCAATCGCGATGTGGCGCTCTGGAGAGAAACTCAAAAGAAAGAAAAAACGACGGAGGATTTGGCGGCGTCTGTAAGAGAAAATTTAGAAGTGGCACCTTTAGAAGTGACACCTTCAGAAGAACCGCAATACTTGGAACCGGTCGCGGCTCCGGCTTGGAGCGGGTTGTCCGCGCTTAGAGATATTTTGATGGAGACGCAAGATGAAGAATCGCCAGCGGCTTTGGGGCCGGAAAAAGAAGAAAAGAAAACGGAAACGCAATTCTTTTTTGAGCCGGTGGAGTAAACCCGCTCGGCAATTATTCCACAGCCCCACTTGCACGATTTTTATCCCTCTGTTATACTTGCGGCCGTCTCTTTTATTCACTCAAAAAATCCTAAAATACCAATAATATGGCAGGAAAGTTTGAACGCACCAAGCCCCACGTCAATGTGGGCACGATCGGTCACGTTGATCACGGTAAAACAACTTTAACCGCGGCCATTCTTCAGGTTTTGAAGGCCCACGGCATGACGGCTCAAGATAAGAAAGTTGATGAAATTGACGCCGCGCCGGAAGAAAAAGCCCGCGGCATCACCATTGCCACGGCTCACGTTGAGTATGAGTCGGCGGCGCGCCATTATGCGCACGTTGATTGTCCGGGTCACGCTGACTACGTTAAAAACATGATCACCGGCGCGGCGCAAATGGATGCCGCCATTCTTGTGGTTTCCGCCGCGGACGGCCCCATGCCCCAGACCCGTGAGCACATTTTGCTCGCTCGTCAGGTTGGTGTGCCTTACATCGTGGTATTTTTGAATAAAGTTGACCAAGTGTCGGATCCGGAACTCATTGATTTGGTGGAAGAGGAAATCAAAGACCTTTTGAAAAAATACCAATTCCCTGGGGACACCACGCCAATCATCCGCGGTTCGGCTTTGAAAGCGCTGGAGAATCCCTCGGATGAAGTCGCTTCCAAACCAATTTTGGATTTGATCAGCACTCTGGATACATACATTCCTGAACCACAGCGCGATGTAGACAAACCGTTCCTCATGCCGATTGAAGATGTCTTCTCCATTGAAGGCCGCGGCACGGTGGTAACCGGACGTATTGAGCGCGGAAAGATTAATATCAATGAAGAAGTGGAAATCGTCGGTTTGGCGGAAACGCGCAAAACCGTGGTGACCGGCATTGAAATGTTCAATAAGCAGTTGGATGAAGGTCGCGCTGGTGACAACGCCGGACTCTTGTTGCGTGGCACCAAGAAAGATGAAGTGGAACGCGGCATGGTTTTGGCCAAGCCGGGAAGTGTGACACCGCACACGGAATTTGAAACGCAGGTTTATGCGCTGACCAAAGAGGAAGGCGGACGTCACAAGCCGTTTATGAACGGTTACAAGCCGCAGTTTTATATGCGCACCACAGACGTGACCGGTGAAGTAACCTTGCCGGCCGGCACGGAAATGGTGATGCCCGGCGACACGGTGGACATCACGGTCAAGCTGATCACGCCGGTGGCGCTTGAAGAGAAACAACGTTTCGCCATTCGCGAAGGCGGCAAAACCGTGGGCGCGGGCGCGGTCGTGAAGATAATTAAGTAATTGTTGGAAGCCCGTCGCAGAATAGCGGCGGGCTTCAGAGTTCATAAACTGGATATTCCAGCCGTATGGCGGAAGCAACAGCCACACAAGTTAAGAAAAAAGAAGAAACCGGCAACGGTCAGCGGATCCGTATAAAGATTCGCGCTTATGATCACAAGATCATTGACGCGGCCACTAAAACCATTATGGATACCGCTGAACGCAGTGGCGCCCAAGTGGTCGGGCCGGTGCCACTGCCCACGGAGAAATCCAAATACACGGTGAACCGTTCCAGTTTTGTGCATAAGGACGCGCGCGAGCAATATGAAATGCGCGTGCACAAAAGATTAATTGACATCATTGATCCAACGCCAAAGACCATTGATGCCTTGATGAGTTTAAATCTGCCGGCCGGTGTTGACATAGAAATTAAAATGTAATAGATTGTCAATTAAGAATGCCGTTCGCAAAAACCCTGACGGGTCCGGGCAGGAAAGCGGATACCCTTGGGGTGAGGAAGACGAAAGGCCGAGAAGCCGCTCCATCACGTCCAATCGTGGTGAAACGACTTCTGGCTTTTTGTTTAAAACATAAAAGCCGGATAGATATGAAAGCGATCCTGGGGAAAAAAATGATGATGTCACAGGTTTTCCGCGATGACGGAACAGTTTGGCCGGTTACCAAAGTGGCCGCCGGACCTTGTGTCATCACGCAAGTCAAAACCAAAGAGAAGGATGGCGTCGCCGCCGTCCAGATTGGTTTTGCTTCTTCCAGAAATTTGGCTAAACCCCAACTGGGACATCTGAAAGGTCTTGCCCCAATGCGTTTTTTGCGCGACATTCAACCGGAAAAAATTGGAGAGAACATAACGCGTGGCGCGATCATCACCGTTAAAACATTCGCGCCCGGAGATATGGTGGAAGTGATTGGCACCTCCAAAGGAAAAGGGTTTGCCGGTGTTGTCAAGCGCCATCATTTTGCCGGCGGTCCGGCCTCGCATGGACACAAAGACAACCTGCGCGCGCCGGGCGCCATCGGCGCCGGCGGCGTGCAACGGGTTTTCAAAGGCGTGCGCATGGCCGGACGAATGGGCGGCGAACGCGTGACCATTAAAAATTTGGAAGTCGTGGCTATTGATGCGGAGAAAAACGAACTGCTTTTGAAAGGCGCGGTGCCGGGCGCTTTTGGATCACTGCTCATCATCAAAGGGCCGGGAGAATTGCAGGTTGAGGTTGCCCCGCAAGCTGAAACGGCGCCGGAAGCGGCGTCGGCAGAAGAAGTGGTGTCGGCGGCGCCGGAGCAAACCGTCCCTCCATCCGTCTAATGTTATCTGTTGTCTGATATGAAAACAAAACTCTACAATCTCGCCGGACAAACGATCGGAGAAGTTGAACTCTCGGATCGTGTGTTTGGCGCGATTATAAAACCCGGCGTTGTTCATGAAGTCGTGACAGCGGCCGCCGGGAATGCCCGTCAAGGCACGGCCCATACCAAAACCAGAGGGGAAGTTAAGGGCGGCGGCAAGAAACCTTGGGCGCAGAAGGGCACTGGTCGCGCTCGTCATGGTTCCATCCGTTCGCCAATCTGGAAGGGCGGCGGCGTAGTCTGGGGTCCGCGCAACGCGGAAAATTATAAGCGCAAGATCAATCACGGTCTGGCTAAAGTGGCTTTGCGCATGGTGATGACGGATAAAGCAAAAACCGAACGACTGATTGTGGTTGATGATTTGAAACCGGTTGAGCTTAAAACCAAATGGTTTTCCAAAGTGCGCGCCGCGCTTCCGGGAAGCGGACGGAAAACATTGGTGCTGACGCCGGTATTGGATCGCGGTCTGGTGCGAATCGTGAAAAACATTCCCAAGATCACCGCCGAAGAAGCGCGGAACGCGGATATCTTGTCACTCATCAATAATGATTATGTGATTTTGAGTGTTGAGGCCGTTAAAGCGCTGGAAAAACGTTTGTCATAATATGGGCTGGTTTGATATCTTCAAAAAAGGAAAGAAAAAAGAAGAACCGGGCAAAGGCGCGGTCGGTTCGGTTCAAACCGTGGCGGAGAAAAAAGCGGTGGCGGATTTGGCGGAAAAAAAACCGGAGGCCGTCTTGACGGCCATCAAAGAGACGGCCGCCATTCCTTTGCATCTGATCCGCGGCGTGCACGTGACGGAAAAAAGCGCCGGGCGCGAACAGTTCGGCGTGTACACGTTTATCGTTGATGACGGCGTTAATAAAAATGAAGTCGCCAAAGCGGTGCAACGTCTTTACGGCGTCCACCCAATTCAAGTGCGCATGGTGCGTTTGCCGGCCAAAGTTGTCCATTATGGACGCTTGACCGGAAAACGCAGCGTGCGCAAACACGCTATCGTCACGCTGAAGAAGGGAGAAACGTTAACCCTGCACGAGGGCGTCTAATTCCACTTCCATTCTCCAACTTCCGGCTTCTAACCCCTATGTCCGTCAAACTCCACAAAAAAAATAAATCCGGTCGTCGTTTTTCTTCGGTTGACGATTTTGCCGACATCACCAAGTTTGAACCGGAGAAGAATTTAATTGTCTTCAAAAAAGAAATGGCCGGACGGATGAACGGAAAAATTACCGTGCGCCGCCGCGGCGCCGGTGTCAAGCGCTTCATTCGCATCGTGGATTTTTTGCAGGATAAACTGGACGCTCCGGCCAAAGTTATCGCGATAGAATATGACCCGAACCGCGGCCCGAGAATTGCCCTAGTGGAATACGCTGATAAAGAACGCCGTTATATCTTGGCGCCGCTTGGATTAAAAGTTGGGGATGAAGCGCTTTCGTCAGAGAAAAAAATTGAAGTGAAAACCGGAAACCGTATGCCGCTGGCGTTCATTCCGACCGGCGTCATGGTACACTCTATTGAACTCGCGGCGGGCCGCGGCGGAAAAATGGTGCGCGGCGCCGGGTTGAGCGCTGAACTCATGGCCATTGAGGGAAAGTACGCCATCGTGCGCCTGCCGTCCGGAGAAATGCGCACCGTTGCCAAGGATTGTCGCGCCTCAATTGGACAGATGGGAAATCCGGATCGTCGGTTGATTCGTTGGGGCAAGGCCGGCCGGATGCGTTTGCGCGGCATTCGTCCGCACGTTCGCGGCAAGGCCATGAATCCGGTTGATCATCCGCACGGCGGCGGTGAAGGCAAGCACCCGATTGGTCTCAAGGCGCCAAAAAATGTTTGGGGCAAACCGGCATTTGGCATCAAAACTCGTCGGCGCAACAAATGGTCAAACAAATTCATCATTCAACGCCGCGGCGGGCAGAAGGTGGAAGGCGCCATCAAAGTCAAATAATATGTCACGAAGTTTAAAGAAAGGTCCGTACACGGATCAAAAATTGATGAAAAAAGTCCAAAATCTTCGTCAGGGTGAGAAGAAGGTCTTGAAGACGTGGGCGCGCGCCAGCACCATCACCCCGGAAATGGTCGGGCACACTTTTGCCGTGCACAATGGCCGCGATTTCATCAGCGTCTATGTGGTGGAAAATATGGTCGGACACAAGCTCGGTGAATTTTCGCCAACCCGCAAGTTCACGCGCCACGGCGGTAAGATGCAGAAAGAATTGGAAACCAAGCAAGCGGAAGGAACCAAAGCCGCGCCAGCGCCTGCGGCTGGACCGGGTAAAAAATAATTTATGAGTCAAACCCGCGCACAACTCCGAATGCTCCGCATGTCGCCCCGCAAGGTGCGATTAGTGGTTGATGTTGTTCGCGGCTTACGCGTGAATGACGCTTTGACGCATCTGCAATTTATGCCGAAAGCCGCGGCCAAGCCGGTTTGGAAACTTCTCAAGTCCGCCATTGCCAACGCCGAACACAATCAGCAGTTGAATGCCGCTGACTTGTGGGTCAAAACCGCTTACGTTGACGGCGGTCCGGTACTCAAACGTTCGCATCCGCGCGCGCATGGGCGGGCCGCACCCATCAGAAAACGCACTTCGCACATCATGCTCGTGCTGGACACAGAACCGCCAAAGATGAAGGTTGCGTGTCCGGGAAAGAAATTCGTCGGCGTCGACAAAGAAAAACGCGTCCAGCGCGTCAAAAAGATCGCGTAAATATATGCCTCACAAAGTCCACCCAAAAATTTTCCGCATTGGCATGACCCGCACTTGGGACTCGCGATGGTATTCGCGTAAAAAAGAAATGCCAAAACTTTTGGCGCAGGATTTTCATGTCCGCGAATTTTTAACCGGTGAACTGAAAGACGCCGGTTTGGATTCCGTGGTGATTGAACGCAATCAGCATGAAGTAACCATCACTTTGAACGTGGCCAAGCCCGGGTTCGTGATTGGGCGGGGCGGCGCCGGCGCGGAAGAATTGCGCAAAAAGCTCCAGAAAAAATTCTTCGGCAAAGGCAATGTCAAGTTGAACATTCAGGAAGTTACGCGTCCCTCGCTTTCCGCGCCGATCGTGGTGCAGAATATGATTACGGATATTGAAAAACGCATGCCTTTTCGTCGCGTGATGAAAATGGGGATTGATCGCATTGAGAAAGCCGGAGCCCATGGTGTCAAAGTGCGGATGTCCGGACGGTTGAACGGCGCGGAAATCGCGCGTACGGAAAAATTGGCCAGCGGAAAAATTCCCTTGACCAGCTTGCGCGCCGACATTGATTTTGCGTATGGTATTGCCCGGACAATTTACGGCACCATCGGCATTCAGGTCTGGATTTATCGCGGGGATATCTTTGAAGAAAAGAAAAAACCGACTGTCCGCGGCGCCGGTGAACAAAAGGATAAACAAAAGGTCAGGACTGAATCGTGAAATTAAGATATGTTGCTTCCAAAAAAAGTTAAACATCGTAAATGGCACAAAGGGCGGCGTCGAAATACCGGCATCGCCACCAGCAAAACGACCGTGGCTTTCGGCGCGTTCGGCTTGAAGTCCATGGAATATGGCTGGGTAAGCTCAAGGCAGATTGAAGCGGCGCGGCGTGTCATTACCGGTTTTGTGAAGCGCGGCGGAAAAGTTTGGATCCGCATTTTTCCGGACAAGCCCATCACCCAAAAGGGATCGGAGACGCCCATGGGCAAGGGAAAAGGCGCGGTTGATCATTATGTGGCTATCGTGAAAGCGGGCACCGTGATGTTTGAAATTGACGGTGTGCCGTCAGCGGATGCCAAGAAAGCCCTGCATTTGGCCGGATATAAGTTGCCGGTTACCAGTAAAGTGGTGGCCAGAGAATAATATGAAGATGAAAGAATTGCGGGAAAAATCGGAAGCGGAGTTACAGCGGATTCTTGCGGACAGCCGCCGGAGTGTGTTGGAATTGAAACTTAAGTCAATGCAAGGGCAGATGAAACGTTCCCATCAGTATCGCGATGCCAAAAAAACGGTGGCGCAAGCGCTGACTATTCTTAAAGCTAACATAAAACATAAAACATAAAACATTACGAACGGAATATGGAGCATACTGGACACAAAAGAGAATTTACGGGAACAGTTGTTTCCAATAAGATGGTCAAGACCATCGTGGTTAAGGTTGACCGGACGAAAGCGCATCCCAAATATCACAAACAGTACGTCGTTTCCAAAAAGTACAAAGTTCATGATGAAAAAGGCGGGCATCCGGTTGGAAGCGTTGTGCGGTTTGTGGAAACTAGGCCGCTCTCCAAAGATAAACGTTGGCGCGTTATATGATTCAACATCGTTCCATGCTCGTGGTTGCGGATAATACCGGCGCTAAAAAGCTCCAGTGTATTCGCGTCCTCGGCGGGTATAAAAAACATTATGCCCGCGTGGGGGATGTTGTTACGTGCGCCGTCAAAGAAGCGGTGCCGCACGGATTGGTGAAAAAAGGAGATGTTGTCCACGCCGTTTTGGTGCGGACGCGCAAAGAAAGCACGCGGCCGGACGGCACAGCCATCCGTTTTGACGAGAACGCGGCCGTCATCATTGATAAAGCCAATGGTGAACCAAAGGGCAGTCGCATTTTTGGGCCGGTCGCTCGGGAATTGCGCACCCGCGGGTTTCAGAAGATAATCTCGCTCGCGCCGGAAGTGCTCTAACATCACTATTTGACGAATAAAGAATATGAAGATTAAAACCGGAGACAATGTCAAAGTAATGCGCGGAAAAGATGCCGGGAAAACCGGCAAGGTACTTCAGGTCTTCAAAGCGGCCAATAAAGTTGTCGTGGAAGGCGCCAATGTCATGAAAAAGCATTTGCGTAGCCGCAAGCGCGGAGAAAAAGGACAAAAGATTGAATTGGCGGCGCCCCTTGACGCTTCCAACGTGATGCTATTGAATGAGGCCGGTAAGCCGGTGCGTCATCGGGCCAAATAAATCGTGAAATGATATGTTGAAAGAACGCTACCAAAAAGAAATCATCCCAAAACTCCAGGCCGAGTTTGGTTACAAAAACATCATGCAGGCGCCAAAAGTTTCGGTGGTGGTGGTTCATGTTGGCGTCGGCAAGATGAGCAAGGATCAGAAAAATGTGGACGCGGCCGTGAAGACCTTGACGCGCATCTGCGGGCAAAAGCCGACGGAGACCAAGGCGCGTAAATCCATTTCTAATTTCAAAGTGCGCGAGGGTCAAGTGGTTGGCCTCAAATGCACTTTGCGGGGAAAGCGCATGTACGACTTTTTGGAGAAGCTCGTGCACGTGACCTTTCCTCGGGTGAGGGACTTTCGCGGTCTCTCGCCAAAGATTATGGATGCCGGAGGAAATTTTTCTCTTGGTTTCACCGAACACTTGGCCTTTCCGGAAATTCGTCCGGATGAAGTGGAAGCCGTCCATGGCGTACAGGTGACGGTGCGGACAACCGCCAGGAATTCTGCGGAAGGTCTGGCGCTGGCCAAAGCCCTGGGGTTTCCATTCCAACAGACAACAAACAACAAATAACAGACAACATTAATTATTGTATGGCAACTGAAGCACAAATTTCCAAGTCGCAAAAGAAACCAAAATTCCGCACCCGCGTTGTGCATCGCTGTTGGCGTTGCGGACGGGCGCGCGGTTTTATGCGCGATTTCGGAATGTGCCGCATTTGCTTCCGGGAACTTGCCAATCGCGGAGAGATTCCGGGAATTACAAAATCAAGTTGGTAAATATGATGACCGATCCCATCGCCGACATGTTGACGAGAATCAGAAACGCCCAGCAGGCCCATATGCCGCTGGTGGTTTTGCCGCACTCAAAATTAAAAATGAATATCGCGCAGATTTTAGAACGGGAAGGATATGTGGGTCGCGTGGAAAAAACGGATGATAAATTTGCGCAGATTAGGATTCGTCTGAAGTATGCGGAACGCGCGCCAGCCATTACTTCCATTCAGCGCGTCAGCAAGCCCGGGCATCGCGCTTATGTTAAGGCGGATGAGCTTAAAGTGGTGCAGAGCGGGTTTGGCATATCTATTCTTTCAACGTCCAAGGGTTTGATGACCAATAAAGAAGCGCACAAACAGAAGTTGGGCGGAGAGATGATCTGCGAGGTCTACTAATATGTCCAGAATCGGAAAACAAATAATTGCCGTGCCAACCGGAGTCAACGTGACGTTGACTGATGGGAAGGTTGGCGTCCAAGGACCAAAAGGAAAATTGGAATTGGTTTTGCATCCGCATATCACGGTTGTTAAAGAAGATGACGGGTTGCATGTTCATGTTTCCGATGAGACGGTCAAAAAGAATCGCGCTCTTTGGGGATTGTTCGGCGCGCTCGTCAAGAATTTGGTTCTTGGCGTCACGGCCGGTTATGAAAAGAAATTGGAAGTGAACGGCATTGGTTTTCGCGTGGCCGTGGCAGGTAGCGCTTTGAAACTGGAACTCGGTTTTTCTCATCCGGTGGAATTCAAACTGCCAGCGGGAGTCGCCGCGGTTATTGAGAAGAATATAATTACTTTGAGCG
The DNA here is from genome assembly GCA_015661005.1 of Candidatus Magasanikiibacteriota bacterium. Classification (GTDB taxonomy): domain Bacteria; phylum Patescibacteriota; class Patescibacteriia; order Magasanikbacterales; family JACTTX01; genus JACTTX01. The sequence goes on along the minus strand of JACTTX010000002.1, from coordinate 8,616 downwards.
GCGTTGACAAGCAGTTGGTTGGGGAAACGGCGGCGCGAATCCGGCATTTGCGTCCGCCGGAGCCGTATAAGGGTAAAGGTATTAAATATCTGGATGAAGTCATTCGTCGCAAGGCCGGTAAGGCGGCCAAGTCGGCCGGAGCGGCGTAAAGTTTTAAGCGGGAATATGAAATCAAAGGCCAAAGAAAAATTGATGAAACGGGAACGGCGGCACAAGCGGGTGCGCGCCAAGATTATTGGCACGGCCGTCCGTCCGCGATTAGCCGTTTTTCGGAGTTTGCGTTATGTTACGGCGCAATTGATTGACGATGCTACTGGAAAAACTTTGGTGGCCGCAGAGAGCCGCGGATTAAAAGGGAACGCCGGCGAACGGAAGGGGAAAGTGGCGGCCGCTTATTTGACCGGGAAGTTGTTGGCGGAAAAAGCCCTGGCCAAAGGAGTTGACGCTGTTGTTTTTGATCGCGGCGGGTTTGCTTATCAAGGACGTGTCGCCGCCCTAGCCGACGGCGCCCGCGATGGTGGATTGAAATTTTAATCACTTCCATATTCTCAATTCTCAATTCAACTGTTATGCCAGGACCTCAACGACAATTTAATCAGCGCGGACGCGGACCGGGACAAGGACGTGGCGGCGGACAGGGGCGGGGAGGCGGCGGTGGCGGCGATCGTGAACGGCGTGAACGCCGCGGCGGGTTTGATCGTGAACAGGAAGATAAAGAGTTTGATCAAGCAACGTTGGAACTTTCCCGCGTGACGCGCGTGACCAAAGGCGGCAAGCGGATGCGTTTTCGGGCTTTGATTATCATTGGTGATCGCAAAGGGCGCGTCGGCTATGGTTTGGCCAAAGGCGCAGATGTGTCCATTGCCATCAATAAGGCGGCGCGGCAGGCGCGCAAACGCGTGATCACCGTTCCGCTCATCAATGAATCCATTCCGCACCGCTCTTTTGTCAAAGACGGCGCGGCTAAAGTTTTATTGATGCCGGCGCCAAAAGGATCGGGTGTTATTGCTGGCGGGGCGGTTCGGGTGGTGCTGGAATTGGCTGGTGTGCCGAATATTTCCAGCAAAATTATGGGTGGAAAGAACAAGGTTAATAATGTGCGAGCAACATTTGCAGCGCTTCAACAGTTACGGAGAAAACAAACGGTATGATTACCATGCACTCGCTAAAATCAAATAAAGGCGCCAGGAAAAAAAAGTTTAAGGTTGGGCGCGGTCACGGCACGGGTTTGGGAACCACGGCCGGACGCGGAACCAAAGGACAGCGCGCGCGCACCGGCGGACGCAAGGGTTTGCATCTTTTGGGTATGCGCGGCAATATTTTGCAGACGCCCAAACTGCGCGGGGTCAAATCACAAAAGGAGCGACCGGAGGTTGTTGATCTGGATACGCTCGCGCGTCTTTTCAATGATGGCGAAACTGTTTCACCGGAAACGCTCAAAAAGAAGGGATTGGGCGCTCGCGTCAAAGTGCTGGGGAATGGTACAATGACAAAAAAGTTGGCGGTCAAAGGCGTGGCGGCTTCAGCGGGCGCTAAAGAAAAGATCATCAGCGCTGGTGGGTCAATAACGGAATAATATGCGCTTATGAGGCAGCCCACTTACTCTATATATGTGGGAAAAGTTTAAACAAATCTGGACCGTTCCGGAGTTGCGTAAAAGCATCCTCTTTGTTTTGGGGATGCTGGTGCTTTTTCGGTTTGTCGCGCACATTCCGGTGCCGGGCGTGGACCTGGTGAAGTTGCGGCTCTTTTTGGAAAGCAATCAGGTCTTCGGACTCTTGAACATTTTTTCCGGCGGCACTTTTGAAAATTTTTCCGTGGTGCTGATGGGCGTTGCTCCGTACATCACCGCTTCCATTATTCTTCAGCTCTTACAAATGATCGTGCCGCAACTTGAAGAGTTGGGCAAAGAAGGGGAGCAGGGTCAGCAAAAAATCAATCAGTACACGCGTCTTTTGGCGGTGCCGTTGGCGCTTCTTCAATCTTACGGCATGATTACGCTTTTGCGTACGAGCGCCCAAGGTGTCATTGGGGATTTGTCGGCCTTTCAAATCATCACCATCATGATCACCATCACCGGCGGCACCATGTTTCTGATGTGGATTGGTGAATTGATTTCCGAAAAAAAAATCGGGAACGGCATTTCCCTTTTAATTTTTGCCGGCATTGTTTCCAGTTTGCCAACTTACGCCCAGCAACTCTACGCCACTTATGATCAGTCCCAGCTTTTTGATACGGTGCTTTTTGTGGCGCTGGCGCTCATTACCATCATTGGCGTTGTGGTCATCACTCAAGGTCAGCGCAACATTCCGGTGCAGTATGCGCGGCAGATGCGCGGGACCAGAATGACGGCGGCCTCAACCAGTTTCCTGCCGCTTAAAGTGAATATGGCCGGCGTCATCCCGATCATCTTTGCCATTTCCATGATTCTTTTTCCGCCGATGATCGCGCAATTTTTGGTCAAGGCCAAAACCGCTTGGATTGTGAGCGCCGCCGAATGGGTCATCCGCACTTTTCAAAATCAATTGGTCTATGGCGTGATTTATTTTCTGCTCGTCATCGGTTTCACTTTTTTTTACACGGCCGTGATTTTTCAGCCGGACAAAGTGGCGGAAAATTTGCAAAAGCAGGGCGGTTTCATTCCCGGCATTCGGCCGGGCACGGCCACTTCCGCTTATTTGGGACAAGTGATGGTGCGGATTGTTTTGGCCGGCGCGTTATTTTTGGGCATCATTGCCGTTTTGCCGTTGGCCGTTCAACAATTTTTGACGCATACGCGTTCATTGGTTGTCGGCGGCACGTCGCTTTTGATTGTGGTTTCGGTCGCGATTGAAATCGTGAATCAGATTGATGCGCAACTGACCATGCGCCAATACGACCGCGTGTAGAGATCATTCTCAAACTGGCGTCTTTAATTTGACGATGTATGGCTGAAGAAAAACGCCGCGGTTCCTTGAACGCCATGTACTACGTTCCGAGCATTGACCTGAAACGCTGGATTTTTGAGATTGGTTTTCCGCGGACAAAGCATCATCACACGGATGATCACAGCGTCTTCGGTACCGTTTACGAGGCGCTTAAACACGCCCGCTCCGGCCGCTGGCTTTACGGAGAAAAAGCGCAGAGGATTTTGCTGTATCTTTATCCGAACGAATATCTGGCCCGCAAGCAAAAACTTTTGGAAAAAATTTTAACGCGCCGGAGTAAATAAATCCGGCGGAATTTATATCGCATCGTAAAATATAATTTATGGCGCAACTTAATATCGTGCTCATTGGGCCGCAGGGATCAGGGAAAGGAACGCAAGCCGCAAAAATATCCGCGGCCTACGGCATTCCCGCCGTCTCCACCGGCGATCTTTTTCGCACGCACATTCAGAACGAATCGCCGATTGGCGCCAAGATCAAGGAATACATTAATGCCGGAAAATTGGCGCCATCGGAACTCACCAATCGGATTGTCGCGGAACGTTTGGACAAAGATGATGTGAGCGGCGGCGTAATTTTGGACGGCTACCCGCGGGACGTCGAACAGTTGGCGGCTTTGGGCGCCTTGCGTCCGGTCAGTCACGTTATCTTGCTTGATTTGCCGGATGATGTGGCGGTGGAACGTTTGTCCGCGCGGCTTACTTGTCAGAAATGCGGCGCCGTTTATAACACCATCACCAATCCGCCGACCGCGGAAGGGATTTGCGACAAATGCGGCGGCGCTTTGATTCAGCGCGATGACGACAAACCGTCAGCCATTCGCGAACGTCTGAAAATTTATCACGCGGATACCGAGCCGGTCTTGGCCGCTTTTGAGCAAAAAGGATTGGTGCGTAAAATCTACGCCGCCGGATCCATTGATGATGTTTTTGCGGAGATAAAAGCAATTTTGGGACCCGTGTTGAACAGATAGGTATGAAATTGCGGACACAAAGATGCCAATAACATATAAATCAAAAGATGAAATTGCCGTCCTTCGCGAGGGCGGTTTGAAATTGGGCGCGATTTTAGAACGCCTTGAGCGCGGCGTTGCCTCCGGCCAAATCAAAACCACCGGTGAAATTGACGTCTTGGCCGAGAAATGGATTCTGGAAGCGGGCGGACGACCAGCTTTCAAAGGTTACGGCAGTCCGAACGCATCGTTCCCTTGCGCCATCTGCGTTTCCGTGAACAATGAAGTTGTTCACGGCGTTCCGTCGCACGAGCATCATTTGAAAACCGGCGATGTGGTTGGTTTGGATATTGGGATGATTTATCCGGCCAAGGGGCGCGGATTATACACGGACACGGCTTTGACGGTCATTGTCGGCCGCGGCTCCAAAAAATCTTATGAGCTGGTGGACGCCACGCGGGAAAGTTTGTATCGCGCCATTGCCGTGGCAGAGCCGGGCGCAAAAATTTCCGACATCGGCGCGACCGTTCAGGAATACATCAAGCCGTTCGGTTTTGGAATTGTGCGGCAATATGTCGGACACGGCGTTGGTTATGAAGTGCATGAAGAACCGAAAGTTCCGAACTACGTTGATCCAAAATCGCCGGTGGTGGAAATGAAGCCCGGACTGGTGATTGCCATTGAGCCGATGATCACCAGCGGCGGTTCAAAAGTTTTCATTGACAAAGACGGTTGGACCGTGAAAACGGAAGACGGATCATTGGCCGCCCATTTTGAGCACACGATTGCCATCACGGAAAAAGGCGCGGAGGTTTTGACGCGGCGGCCAAGTGAGACAATATGAAACGCGTTTTGGGAATTGATTATGGCGAGCGGAGAGTGGGATTGGCGATTGCCGATGAGGGGAGTACTTTGGCGGTTGGTTACGGCGTATTAGAAAATCGCGGGGTGAAAGAGTTGTGTGCGGAGATTGCCAAAATTGTTGTTGCGGAAGACGTAAGCCGGATTGTGGTTGGAATGCCCTTGACTTTATCCGGCAAGGTTGGGCCGCAGGCCATTGTTGTGCAGGATTTTGTTAGCGCTTTGCGGGAGCGCGTTCACACGCCGGTTGATTTGATGGATGAACGTTTCACCAGCATCGCCGCGGACAAAGCCGGCGCCAAGCAAAAAGATATTGGCGCGGCGGTGGAGATTTTGGCGGCATATATGCAGAAGAGGGCAGTATGACCTTCACCGACTCGGCCATCGTGTTGGAACGCACAAACTTCCGTGAAAACGATAAGCGTTTGACTTTCTACACCAAAGGGCGTGGTCGGCTCACGGCGGTTGCCGTTGGCGCTAAAAAAATTACCAGCAAACTCTCCGGACATTTAGAGCCATTCACCATGGTGAGAGTGATGATCGCCGCCGGACGGCGATTTGACAAAGTGGCGCAGGCGCAATCTCTTTGGCGGCCAAAAAATATCTCCCATGAGCGGTTGGTTTTATTTAGCGCGGCCGCTGAATTGCTTTTGCGCGCGACTCGTGACGGCGTTTCCGACCCGGCGCTTTTTGATGAATTTTTTTTGGCCGAGAATGCTCTTGATGCCGCCCCAAACTTGATTGCTTGCCGTGAAGTGTGGGAAGAATTCGCTAAAAAAGTTATCAAGCGTCTCGGTTATGGCGCGGTGATCGGAGACGCCCGCGCCGCCGTGCAAAAATATCTGGAATTTGATTTGAAAAGTTTAGGATGAGCGCATTAGGCCGCGGCCGCGCCGCGGCCCCGCCTTTCTGCGAGCCATTGCCTTTCCGGCCATTTTTTTCTATAATTTCCAGTGCTTTTCGTATGCCGAGCGTGTCAGAAATCGCGCAATTTGAAGGAAAAGAAATCACCTTGAAGGGCTGGATCTATAACTTCCGCTCCTCGGGAAGTATTTTCTTTTTGCAATTTCGCGATGGCACGGGCCGCGCACAAATTGTTATTTCTAAAAGTGAGGTCAGCGCCGCCGCTTGGGGGGCGTGTGAAAAAATCACCATTGAGTCATCGGTTCTGATTACCGGCGTCGTCAAAAAAGAACCGCGCGCGCCGTCCGGTTTTGAAGTCCAGGGAACATCCGTTACGCTTATTCAGCGCGCCGAAGAATTTCCAATTTCCAAAAAAGAGCATGGTCCGGATTTTTTGATGGACAACCGTCACCTCTGGTTACGCGCGGCGCGGCAAACGGCCATAATGAAAATTAGAGATGAGATTGAGTTTTCTTTCCGGGAATTTTTTCACCAGCGTGGTTTTGTTTGCGCCGATTCGCCGATTTTCACGGCTAATGCCGTTGAAGGCACCACGGATTTATTTGAAGTGAAATATTTTGATGATGTGGCCTATCTTTCGCAGTCCGGCCAGCTTTATCAGGAGGCAACGAGCGCGGCTTTGGGGAAGACCTATTGTTTTGGTCCGACCTTTCGCAGTGAAAAATCAAAAACACGCCGACATCTGACCGAGTTTTGGATGCTGGAAGCCGAAGCCAGTTTTATGGACTGGCAGGAGAATATGCAATTACAGGAAGAACTGGTTGTGTACGTCGTTCGCCGCGTGCTGGAACGCCGGGCCGATGATTTAAAAATTTTGGAGCGTGATTTAACGGCTCTCCAAAAAACGGCGGAAGGAAATTTTCCGCGTTTGCATTATGATGAAGCGGTGAGCCAGCTCACGCGCCTCGGATCAGATATCAAATCCGGCGACGATTTTGGCGGTGATGATGAAACCATTCTCACCAAACAATTTGACCGCCCGATTTTCATTCATCATTATCCGGTTAACATCAAAGCGTTTTATATGAAACCGGATCCGGAGGATTCGGCGCGCGTTCTGAATAATGATTTGCTGGCGCCGGAGGGATACGGAGAAATTATCGGCGGCTCCGAGCGGATTGCTGATTTGGCATTGCTGGAACAACGGATTAAAGAGCACAACCTGCCGCCGGAGGCGTTTAAGTGGTACACGGATTTGCGCCGCTACGGTTCCGTTCCGCATTCCGGATTTGGAATTGGTTTGGAGCGCACCGTCGCCTGGATCTGCGGGTTGGAACATGTTCGGGAAACCATTCCTTTTCCGCGAATGTTGAATCGTTTAACACCTTAATCAGAATTTATTTTCGCGGAAACTTTTATGTCCCTGCGTGTGATCACGGCCATCATCTTGCTCATCGGACTGATTGGTATCCTCGCATATTTTAGTGGTGTCTTCACGATTTCACGGCGCGGCACATTACCAACCGAATCTATCAAGATTGGACAAGCGGCGGTCTGCGGAACGGAAATTGAAATTCCTTGTCCGACTGGTTTTTCCTGTCGGCGTGAGAGCGGGAGTCAGATGGCGGCCGGACGATGTGAACCGTCGGCCCCGTTCAAGCATTATACGATCGCGCTACCGTTCGGCACGCTCACATTTTTCTATCCGAGCGACTACAATGTCAGCGTCTCTTTCACTGACCCCACCAACCAAGAATACATCTTCACTGATCAGCAAAAATTTGATACCGTAAGAGTGGTCATTCAGCCGGGAATGCCCCGCGTCCCATTGCCGGATGAAAAAATTGAAAATATTATCGTCTCCGGCTATGGCGCCAAAATTTATCACGATCAGGACGCGGTCGTCGGTGTACAAAAAGTTGATCGGTTGATTATGACTCTGCCCGGCGGGAAAACGGACCTGGCAATTTTTGGCTATGGCGAGGTTTATCAGCAAATTATTTCATCACTCAACATCAGTAAATAATATGAAAAGAATTTACGCGGTAGAAATTGTCGGGCGTGTCGGGGAGTCAATGACCCTTTCGGGTTGGGTGCATGTGCGCCGCAATTTGGGCAAGATTGCTTTTTTTGATCTGCGGGATAGAAGCGGTTTGGCGCAAATTGTTTGCGTGCCCGCGGAGTTGGACGCTGATTCCAATGCCGTTGTTTCCGAATTGCGCGCCGAATATTGTCTGCAAGTTGAGGGTGTTGTCCAGAAGCGTAGTGGGAAGCAGATCAACCCGGAGTTGCCCACCGGCGAATACGAAGTGCTGGCAAAAAAAATTATCATTCTTAACCGCAGTGAAGTTCCGCCGTTTGAAATTGCCGATGAGGATCGGCGAGCCAATGAGGAATTGCGATTAAAATATCGTTATCTTGATTTGCGTCATCAACGTTTGCAAAAAAATTTAGAATTGCGGCATCGCGTTACCAAATTTTTCCGCGATTATTTATCGGCCGCCGGTTTTTGGGAAATTGAAACACCAATTCTGACCAAGGGCACGCCCGAAGGCGCGCGCGAATTTTTGGTGCCGTCGCGCGTGCATAGCGGCAAGTTTTTTGTTTTGCCGCAGTCGCCCCAGCAGTTCAAACAGCTCTTGATGGTGGCCGGTGTGGAAAAATATTTCCAAATTGCCCGTTGCTTCCGCGATGAAGATCAGCGCGGCGACCGCCAGCCGGAATTTACCCAGCTTGATATGGAAATGTCGTTTGTGGAGCAGGAGGATATCATGTCGCTTGTTGAGGCGATGCTGATTGCGCTCGTGAAAACGGTTACACCGGAAAAACGCATTCAACAAATTCCTTTTCCGCGCATCCCTTATAAGGAAGCGATGGAAAAATACGGCAGTGACAAGCCCGATATCCGTGAAGATAAGAATGATCCGAATCTGCTGGCGTTTTGCTGGGTGGTGGATTTTCCGTTTTTTGAAAAAACGGAAGACGGCGGCTGGACGTTCACGCATAATCCAT
>JACTTX010000040.1 GCA_015661005.1 Candidatus Magasanikiibacteriota bacterium | reverse complement strand
AAAATATGGCCAAGGTTTTAGTTGTGGCGGCACATCCTGATGACGAGATTTTGGGTTGCGGCGGGACATTATTGCGGCGGAGAAGAGGTGGTGACGAGCTTTTTGCTTTGATTCTTGGTTCCGGGGTGAGCGCCCGTGGTCAGAGTGTTGAAGAAGCTGATCAGGCGGCTATTTTATCTTTGCGCCGACAATCGGAAGCCGCCGGTCAAATTATCGGTTTTCAAAAAATATTTTTTGAAGATCTGGCTGATAATCGTTTTGATCGCTATGAGCTTTTGGACATCGTGAAAAAAGTGGAGGGAGTTTTTGCCGAGGTCCGGCCGGATATAGTTTACACCCATCACGCTCATGATTTGAACATTGATCATCGCTTGACCTGTGAGGCCGTACTGACTGCCGGCCGACCATCATGCGGGACACCGGTCAAAAAAATTTTTTCCTTTGAAACAATTTCGTCAACCGAGTGGCAAATAAATGATCATCGGCAGTTTAGCCCCAACACTTATATTGACATTGCCGCTTTTCTGGCGCAGAAATTAGAAGCCCTGAAATGTTTCACCGGTGAAGTGCGGGAGTATCCACATCCAAGATCAACGGAAGGCCTCACCATTCTGGCCCAGTCGCGCGGTTTAGAAGCGGGCTTTACGGCCGCCGAGGCCTTTAATTTGGTGCGCGATTACCATTAAATATGTCTTTAGAAGATCGCCACATTCTCGTAATCGGCGGCGGATCAATTGGCCAGCGCCATTTGCGGAATTTACGAACGCTCGGGGCGGCCAATCTTGCTGTTGTTGAGGTGAAAGTTTCCAAACATCCGGAGCTGGCGGGGCTTGCTGATCGCATTTATTCTTCACTGGAAGAAACGTTAAGTGAAAATTTTGACGTTGCTTTCATTTGTACGCCGACGGCTGCGCATTTGGAGCAAGCGCTCGTTTGCGCCCGCCGCGACCGGCATCTTTTTATTGAAAAACCGGTCAGCCACAACTTGGAAGGATTGTCGGCACTGGTCGAAGAAGTTCAGAGCCGCCATTTGGTCACAATGGTTGGCTCTAATTGGAAATTTTATCCATCGTTCATAAAAATCAAAGAGCTGATTGATAATGGCGCGATTGGAAAAATTCTTTCGGCCCGTTGCCTGTTTGGTCAGTATCTGCCGGACCGTCATCCTTGGGAGGACTATCGCCAAGGTTACGCGGCCAATAATGCTTTGGGAGGAGGAATTCTTCTGGACAGTCATGAGTTCGGTTATCTGCTTTGGTTTCTTGGTCCAGTCCAGCGGCTGTTTTGTCTGGCCAAGAAAGTGAGTAATTTAGAAATAGATACGGAGGATATTGCGGCCGTCATTATGGAGACGCGCTCCGGCGCCTTGGCGGAAATTCACGTTGATTATATTGAGCGCGTTTCAAAATATACCTTTGAATTTTACGGAAGTAACGGTTCAATTCTTTGGGATCTGGCTTCAAAGACCGTAAATGTTTTTAGACCAAACGCCGAGGTGGAGCGCTTTCCTTTGGATCATTCATATGATTTAAATCAGATGTTCATTGATGAACTGCGCCATTTTTTTGCGGCCTTAGACGCCGGGCAAGAAACTTTGACGCCGCTTCAAACCGGTTTGAAGGCGCTCGAACTCATTATGACGGCCAAGGAATCGAGCCGAAACGGTTCCATAATGCCGGTGATCGGCGTTGACAGTAAATTTTAATCGCGGTAAAATGTCTGGTTATGAAATTTGTCGGCATCGTGCAAGCGCGAATGGGCTCAACGCGCCTCCCAGGAAAATCAATGATGCTCTGCGCTGGCCAGCCGCTTCTTGGCCGGATGCTGGTCCGTCTTCAGGGAGCGATGCTTGATGAATTGATTGTCGCAACGACGATTAATTCTGAAGATGATGTTTTGGTTGATTACGTTCAGGGATTGGGGATAAAAGTTTTTCGCGGATCGGTCAATGATGTGCTTGACCGCTATTGGCGAGCGGCGGATGAAGCCAATGCTGACGCCGTCGTTCGGCTGACCGGCGATTGCCCGTTGGCAGACCATGCCGTCATTAATCGCGTTGTCAACGTTTTTAAGGAAACCGGCGCTGACTACGCTTGCAACACACAACCGCCAACTTTTCCGGACGGTTTTGACACGGAAGTTTTGAGCAAGGCGGCGCTCACGGCCGCTCATGAAGAGGCGCACCTTCCGTCCGATCGCGAACACGTTACATCTTACATCTGGAAAAATCCGGAAAAGTTCAGATTGGTCAATGTTCGCAATGAGATTGACTGGTCGGCAATTCGCCTCACCGTTGACCAATGCGAAGATTTAGAATTGGTTCAAAAAATATTTTTAGAAATGGACAAACGCGATCACTATGGCGGATTGAACGAGATTGTGGAAATTTGGCAGAGCAATCCAGAGTGGCAGTCGTTGAATGCCGGCATCGGACGTAACGAAGGATATCAGAAGTCCGTGGCCAAAGACGCCGTATGAATTTATTCGTGCCCGACAATTTTACGAATCCGGAAATTAAGTTTACATCGGTTGTCGGCGATGCCCGGCGGGAATTAGCGGAAATTTTTCGGAAATTTTTTCCCGCGGGTGAGGTTCAAAGCATTGAGGAGCTCCATGGCGCGAATATTAATTCGCAAAATTATAAAATTACGGCGGTGGTGGATGGCGAGGTGAGAAATTATTTGTTGCGGCGTTCGCAATTTTTGAAAGATCGCTCCGCGGTGGAATTTTATTTTGGAGTTGTTGAGAAGCTTCACAGCGCTGGCGTGCCAACGTCCTCGGCAATCATGAGAGGAGGGCAACGATCACTCCAAACGACCGAGGCGCTTTATCTTCTTTTTAATTTTGTTGAGGGCGCGCATTTTTCACCGACCTTGGCGTCTTATGAGAATATCGCCGCCGCCGTTGCCAGAATGCATCTGGCGTTCAATGCTCTGCCACCAAAGATCGTGGACACCGTTTCCGAAATGAGTCAAAAACACCTTGGCGCTTATTTTAATGTTGTTCGCGATTATTCCGCCGCTGATTTTGATGATTTGGAAGAGCGTCTGAAGGCGTCGCGGGATTCTGATGGCGATTTTATTTTGGAGCAGCTGCCGTTGGTTCGCGCCGCCGCCAATGCGGCGGATAAATCAAGGCCATTTTTTTCCGATCTTCATCAGCAAATAGTCCACTCTGATCTTCACCCGCACAATGTTTTGATAAATAATTTCACTGTTTCCGCCATTCTTGATTTTGATTCGCTGCGCAGGAGTGAACGCGGCCGCGATGTGGCGATGTGTCTTTACCGTTTTGGGCGGCAATTTTTTGTGGCCGGAGAAAACCCATCAAAAGCACCAGCGCTGGCGCAAAAATTCCTGACCGCTTATGGGGCGGTCAATTCATTGAGCGATCGCGAGGTTGAACTGATGCCGGCGCTCCTCACTGATGAATTCGTGCGCAAGCTCTTATTTGTTTTGAAAGGCGTTTATCTTGATCATAATCATGCTTGGGCCAAAGATTTGCCAAAGTTTTTTGCCGCCCTGCAAGAAATAAAATTTTTTTGGCCGTCTAAATAAACATATGGACCAACGTGAATTGTTAAAACATATTTTGGAATACATTCCTTCCGGAGCTCAAACCTTGAGCAAAAATCCGTCGCAGTTTGTGATTGGCGTGACGCCGCTCCAGATTGAAAGGGGAAGCGGCGCTTATCTTTGGGACACGGACGGAAAAAAATATCTGGATTTGATGCTGGCGCTCGGGCCAATGATTTTTGGTTACGCCAATCCTCGGATCAATGCCGCCGTCAAAGCGCAAATGGATAAAGGCACGATCTATTCCTTGCCGTCACCTTTGGAATTGGCGCTGGCAAAAATTTTGCGGGAAGTTGTCCCGTGTGCGGAGATGTCCCGTTTTTATCTGAACGGCAATGATGTGACGAGCGGCGCCATTCGGCTTGCCCGTCACATAACTAAGCGCGACCACATGGCCAAATGCGGGTATCATGGCTGGCAGGACTGGAGCGTTGCCAACAAAGAGGGGCGGAATGCTGGCGTGCCGGAAATTGTGAAGACACTCACCCATGATTTTGTTTACAATGATTTGGATTCGCTGCAGAAAATTTTCCGCGATTATCCTGACCAAATTGCGGCCGTGATTTTGGAGCCGGTGTCCGCGGAAAAACCGCAGAACGATTTTTTGCAAAAAGTGAAAGAGCTGGCAGAGGCGCATGGCGCTATTTTAATTTTTGACGAGATGGTGACGGGTTTTAGATGGGCACTGGGAGGCGCACAGGAATTTTTTGCCGTCACCTTT
>JACTTX010000017.1 GCA_015661005.1 Candidatus Magasanikiibacteriota bacterium | reverse complement strand
TTTGAGGAGGTGTGTGATAATATGTTTTAGATTTTCATAGATCTTGGGAATCATACTAACAAGCGGCACCTCTAAACGGGTGCCGCTTGTTAGTATAGCTGATTTTTGCTTAAAAGGGAGTTTCGTAATTCACAGCCTCGAGATGGTTCAGTTCAGAATTAGGGTCAGTTATTTTGACAATAATTTTCAGCGGTCCAAAACGCTCTGCGTCAACCTCCTCGCATATTGTCGAAATAATTTTTTTGAATTGGAATCGGAAATGAGTAATTCGTTTCGCAATTTTAACTTGTCGCATATTTATACGTTTCATGATATTTATCCTACCATGGTGTTCTAAATTCATACCAGATGGATGACAAGGCGAATGTGGAGGAGTATTATAAATAAAGAGTAAAGATCAATCATCCGATGTTCCTATGTCTTCAGGCGTAAATTCGTTATCAAAATACTACGGAGAATTCGGAAAATATTTAAAAGATCACGATGTATTTTTGCGTTCCGCAAATATAAACAAGGATATAGATTTTTTAATTAAAGCGCTTGATTTAAAAAAGAGTGACTCTATATTGGATATCGCTAGCGGACAAGGCCGACACGCTAATGCATTTGCAGAAAAAGGTTATCAAGTTGATGGTGTTGATTTTTCGAAATATTTATTGGCACGCGCAAAAAAAGACAGGAGCAAGAAATTAAAAATTGAATCAACATACACTCTCGCGAATGTTGAAAATTTAAGATTGGAAAATAAATATCAAAAAGCATATTGGTTTTTTTCGGACTTAGCAAATATAAATATCCCCAAAGTTATCGCTTCAATCAATTGGAATATGGAAATGGGTGGCAAGGTGCTGTTTGATACGGACAGTATTTTTCGAATCGTCTCATACTTGCAGACACATGATCAAACAAATTTAATTTTTGATGCCTTCAATTTGGAATTAATAGATAAGAAAATAAACTTGCGCGTTCCATACCCAACTTTGGGGATGTGGAACAGTTGGTTTACATCAAATGGTTTTTTAATGGAGCGTGTCGTGGGCAACTACGATTTTAGTGAGTATTCCATTAGCAGTCCACGTCTGATAATGGTTGTTAACAAAACCGCTCAAATTACTCGCGTAATTTGAGCGGAAGTTGGGTTGGATACCGGATGGGTTTTATGCCATCGTCGCATGGATGTCGTTCACCCTATTATGGAACTGTTCAATTTTCTGTTGGAAGAGGTCTGGCGCTTCGGTGAGAATCCACATTAACGCGATGACCGAGTCGTGGATTTCGCGACATTTGAAGTGTGGCCTGGTCATGCTGCCGGTCGTCTGGTAGTTTTCACCTCGACAATTTCCGGCACATTGGTATCGCACGTCGCACTTAGAGCACCGCGGATTGTTAGTGTCTATATCTAGGGCACGCAGATCCTTCAGGATCGGCGAGTTTTCCCAGATGTCACCCAGGTTTTCGGTGCGCAGATTGCCGAGACGAAAGACCGGCAAGGCAGTGTCGGCGCAGGGATAGAGCGAACCGTCGGGTTTCACATACACTGCCCGATTGGTACCGATGCCACAAGAGTTACTTTTGACGCCACCGGCGATGCCCATGATCTGGTTGGCAAACATGGAATGGCTCATCAACTTCTGCAAGTGTGAATCGTCGCGAATCGCGTCGAACACGGCGCGATAGAAAGCGGACAGTGGAACCCCGATAAGGGATTCTTTTGTTTTTTTTGTGTTTCCTCGTCCCACATTCATCATGTTGAGGCAGTTGAAACCGGTTGCACCGAGTGAGTCAGCCAGCATCATGGTGCTTTTGATTTCCTGGATGTTGCCGGCATGCACGAACATATTGATCGCGACAAATACTCCGTTTTCGCAAAGTGCGCGCACGGCATCGGTCGTCACTTTGAAATTGCCAAAACCGCGAATCAGCTCGTGAGTGCCGGGATGGCTACCATCAAGTGATATTGACATCTTGAGTCGGGGCAGTACCGCCAGCCGGTTGATGTGATCGCGGGTGATTAGGGTAGCGTTGGAGTTGACTTGGACAGAGAACCCGCGGCTGTGCACATACTCAATCAGTTCAAGCGCATCTGGGCGCGTGAACAGCTCTCCTCCGGTCAGCGCGATGCGCGAGATGCCATTGCCTTTTTCCCAAGGCATGCGCGCGGCCTGGTCGACGATGCCAATAATTTCGTCAGTGGTCATTTCGTTCGGAAACTTACGGCTGGCCATGGCGTAGCACATCGGGCAAGCCATGTTACAGTCGTTGGTTGCGGCGATGACCAAGACGTTCTCGACTTCAGCTACTTGGAAATGTGGCGAGTATGTTTTCATCTCGGAAGTTTGGCCGTCGATGGCCAGTACTCCAGAATGGAAAAGCAGTTGGGATACGTCTTCGTAGGTATCCGTCGCCTCTTCTGCGGTGACCTGAAGAATTTCCGCGATTCGAACACTGATCGCCGCAGATTCTCCAAGCTTGAAAGCGTCGAGAATATCGGAGATTTCACTGGTAGCCGAAAACCAATACGGTTTCGACGGAAAGATCACGACCGCCCGATCATCACGGCGATAAATCGACGGATTCTCAGTCAATAACACGATGGCCATCTCACTCTCCTTTGTGGAAGTGGTGGAGGAATGACACGTCCATCCCTCCACCGTTTGGTGAGGCTTACTCGCCCCGGTAGTACATCGTGCCCTGTGATTCTTTCGTCAGGGCGACGATGGCGTGGTTGCCGCGGTTGAGGATCCGAAACCTTTTCTTCATCACTCATCTCCTTAAAGCTGTTTTGATCAGAGAAATGGCTACCCACCATTCCTCACCGGGGAAAGAATAGCGTTAGATTAGAAAAATGTCAAAAGATGTGAGCCTTCCCAATACTAATGTTTTGTGGCACATTTATATCGTTATCAGAAAGTAGCAATTTTATTAATTTTATTAAACAAGTTAATTTAAGGATAAATTTGAGATTATTTGAAGAAACGCTCAAAAAATAAGTGGCTGTGAAAATCATGACCTCTTCAAAAAAATTCCAGCGGACCAAGGATGACTTCACCTGCGCGCGATGCGGTTTTTTGTGATTGGGAGTGGCTACACCAACCATTGTCCGCAGTGTCTGTGGAGTAAGCACGTTGACGTGAACCCGGGTGATCGCGCGGCCACTTGCTACGGATTCATGGAACCGATAGCCGTGGAAGAGCAGGGCGGAGAAAATATTATTCTTCACCGGTACACCCTGTGCGGTTTTGGAAAACGGAACAAGACATTAAAGGATGATAACTTTGACGCGATTCTTCAACTCGTGAATCATTAGTGTGGATAACCGATTCGCGGGCGGATTTTAAAAACGTATAATACCTATAACAAGGAGGTTCACCTATGGTCATGGCACGTCGGGGAGCATTGGAACAGGCCGTAGAAGTTCGTCATCGCAATCGGAAAGAGGACGAGCGGAAAGAGGACGCGCGGAAAGAGGACGCGCGGAAAGCGGCAGAACGGAAAATTGCAGAACCGAAGAGCAGAGATCAAGCGGTTGTTGCCAAGCTTGAGGCGCTTTTTCCAGGCGAACTGGCCAAGTCCACCGCGTCTTTGACGGTCGGCCAGTTTGATGAAGCCATCAAGATTTACCGGCGTCTCTTGGGCAAGCTCGCCCGGCGGCAGATGTCGGAAGATGCGCCTCTACGGGCCAAACTGTTTTATCATCTTGCCGAGGCCCTGCGGTTGGAGGGTGACTACCGGCCATCGGTTCAGGCCTTTCGCAAGCACATGCGGATTGTGAGTGAGGAAGGGGAAGGGCATGATCAGAACTCTTAGCGGCCGCTGACGAACAAATTTCGTCCCGGCCGCTTGTGTTTTATCGCGATTTTGCCCGCATTTAGAACTGTCCCCTTTAGAACTGTCCCCAATTTGACCCCCGCGATTGACAAAATCGCGGGATTTTGCTATCCTACGGAGTTCAAATGGTGCGTGAAAGCGCATTATTTGGCCCGGTCGCGCACTGCGCGTTAAAACCCGCTTCCCGCAAGGGTTGGCGTGACCGGACGAAAAGGCCGATTGATTGAGGACTCGCGAAAAGTTCTCGCGATCGGCCGCAAGATCGTTCGTTTCACATCAACCAGATGCCGCCCGCAAGGCGGCGTCCGAGCGGCGCACAAAACGCCAGACGCGCCAAAAGCGCGGGAGGATACCGTGGTCAAGCTCGTTGAGAAACGCGGGGTGGTCTGGGAGGGAATTATTTATTGGCCGCTCATCGGGCTCTTCATCTTTTGGGTTGGCCCGTGGGTGATGTTTCTAGCCGGTGAGGGTTCGGTCTGGCGCGGACTCTCCAGCGTCGGCCTTGAGCTGTCGTGGTTCACACGTTGGCTCATTGGCGCACTTGTTGGGTACTTCATCGCGCGACTCCGCCTCGTGCACGGATCTACCGGCTTTGCTTTTTTGCGAGGTGGTACAGTGCACTGGAAAGGAAACGGCATTCTCGGATTTGTCCGGGCGCCGTTCGGGGCTGAAGAGTTCATCCTGAATACCGCCGAGATCCCGGTCAGCATCGGGACCAAGTCCAATCCGGCGAAAGTGAAGTTTGCGTCAAAGCAGTCCGGCGAGGTGGCGGGTACGATCTTCGTGCGCGTCATCGTAAGTGACGCAGAACATGTCGCCCTGATCATCAAGGCCACTGGTGATCCGTTGGGGAGCGTCGCGGCTTTTGCAAGCGCGGCTGTGACCAATGTCATGAACGACATGACGTGGGATAACTTTAACCACGATGAGTCGTTTCCGATGCGCCACCGGACTGGCATGGTTGAGACGCACTCTGCAACGATGCAGGAACACCTTCAACACGAAATGGGGATGTCGCAGTATGATATCTCTCGTTTCGGGTTGGAGTTGTCGCGGTCTGATGAGCCGGTCATCATCAGCCAGTTCTTTGAGGCCAAGGGCGAGGCACTCCCACCTGAAGAGCACGCCAAGCAAGAGGCGGCGGCTAATGTGATCTACGGGAGGGAGTTTGAGAGGTTCCTGCGCGAGAACCTCGGGATTATCCCCGCGAACCTTAACGCAGGGCAGAAGCTCGAACTCGTGCCCGAGTACATGAAGTTTATCGGGCGCTGGCAGGGTGGAATGCTCCTCGAGGCACGCGGCGGCGTTGGGGGACGCGGCAACAAGGGGAAGAAGTAAACCGAAACCGGTCGGGTAACGCGATGGGGACAACTCCCTCGCGTTCACCCGGCCGGTTTTCGCATTGAAGACAACGGCGCATTTATACGGTGGCCTGTTTATACGGTGGCCGATGCTTTGTGCTATACTGTCATCGTGCAGGTCACTGTATTCAGGATA
The DNA here is from genome assembly GCA_015661005.1 of Candidatus Magasanikiibacteriota bacterium. Lineage (GTDB taxonomy): Bacteria > Patescibacteriota > Patescibacteriia > Magasanikbacterales > JACTTX01 > JACTTX01. Next base: position 7,877 of record JACTTX010000017.1, on the reverse strand, counting down.
TGTTGACCGTTACAAAAAAAGCCCGCTTTGAACAAGCTCTGGCAAAGCTTTTGTTGTTTTGTTTTATCAGTTTGATTTTTGGCGCTTATCTTTTGCATCCCAACGTCGTTCAGGCACAAACGACCGGATCAGCTTCTCAAGATTCTTTTTGTTCCGGCTGGGGAGACATTTTTTGTGGCATCTTCAGCGGCCTCGTCAAGTTTTTTGTTTTTTTTCTAAACCTTCTTCAGCAACTTCTAAGTCATCTGGTTATCTGGGCGTTTCGTAGTATGATCGCCCTCACCGCCTACAATGATTATTTGGCGGCGCCGGTAGTGCAGGAGGGATGGTTAATTGTGCGCGATATTGCCAATATGGGTTTTGTCATCGCGCTTCTTATAATTTCTTTTGCCACCATTCTTGGCATTCAAAAGTACGCGATCCAGTCCACAGCCCTGCGGTTTTTGGGCGCCGCGATTTTTATCAATTTCAGCAAAACGATCATTGGCTTGATGATTGATGCGGCGCAGGTGTTTATGCACACCTTCGTTGCCGGATATCAGCAAATTGCCGGCGGAAATCTCATCAAGCTTTTACAAGCGGATAAATGGTTTAATCTTTCAGCGATTAATCAGTTGACGGGCGGCGGCACCGCCAGCGAGATCAGCGCCATATTAAGTCCGTTGGTCGGGCATGTCTTTGGCATTCTTATCGCTTTGGCGGCGTTGACCGCCGGGCTTATTTATTTAGGAATTATTATTGGGCGCATCATTACTTTGTGGTTTTTGATTATTATTTCGCCGCTCGCTTTTTTTGCCACGGTTCTTCCGTACACGCAGAAATACTCCAGTCAATTTTGGAGTAAGCTCGGCAGTCAAATTATTGTCGGACCGCTCATCGCGTTTGTTTTGTGGTTGGCTTTGAGTGTGGTGCAGGCCAGTCCTGACGCTTTTGAGTTAACTTGTTCGCCGTCGGTTAACAGCGCTTTTGCCACTTGCGGGCCAACTGATTATTACAAGGAACTTGGCGGGAATCCCACCATCACTGATACGGGAATTGGCGAATGGAACAGAATGGCCACTTTCGTTATTGCTCTTGGTTTTTTGTTGGGCGGCGCCAAGTTAGCGCTTAATATCGCCGGCGGCATTGGCAAAGTGATTGCTGAAAAATTGACGGGCGTGGCCAAACAATACGTGGAGAAACCGGCTTTGGCGGCGACTAAGTTTGCAATGGTTACCGCGCCTCTTGCCGCCGGTAAATTTGTTGGTAAGGGTGTGGCGGCGGTTGCTACTGGCACGTCTGTGCGCATTCCGCAGGCCTTGGAGATGGTCGGCGCTCGCGGGGCGGCGGCGGGATTTGAACGTTTCCAGGCGCGTCAGCGTGAACGTGTTGAGGCCGTGAATAAATTTTTGAAACCGAAACGTGAAGAGGCCCAAGCGCTGGCCGCGGCACAAGTTCGCGGTGGCGTTGAAGCCAAGTTGGCCGCACAGAAACTTCCGGAGAGTGAAGAGAAAGAGAAACAGTTGGCCGCTATACGGCAGAAAGCGGTGTCGCAGGTTATGGACAAGTATGTTTCCGAAAAGAAATCCCAGGAGTCGGCCAAAGGCACGTTCGCGACTTCATCCTATGTCCTCACTAAAGTTGAAGACAAGGAAGCCCAGCTTGAAAAACAGAAGGCGTTTGATGCTGCTGGAAATCATAACAATGTTGAGTATGAAGCGCTTCGTCAGGGTTTTGTTGATTCAGTGATAAAAGAAGATGCTGATAAGAAAAAAGAAGCGATGGAACTTGATACGCGTATTGGACAGATTTTGGTGCGTCATCCGGATGTCAAGAAATTGGCCGACCAGAAAAATTTAATTGACGAGGCAACAGGTCAGACAGTAGGCGAATTAATGGATGAATTAAATGATCCGGATCCGGACAAAGGCGCGCGTGCCAAATATGCGAAATGGCGCGAAAATAACGCCGAAAATTTGAAATTAACCAAATCATGGAAAGCTTGGCAGAAACGGCCATCGGAGCCAGAACAGCAGGGAGTGGCGCCTGGGGCTGGAGGAAGAAGGACTACTCCACCAAACAACGACGCCGGTCTCGAAAGATTAGGTGGCGCTATCGCCGGAGGGGCGGCGGCACAACAAGGTCTTGGAAGACTCGGTGAAGCCATCGCCGGAGCGGCTAAGGAGAAAATTATAAAACAACAAGAAGATGCGTATCAGGAAGCAACAACAGGCGAAACCGCCGGTGCACGCGTTACAAGGACATTAGGTGAGGCAATCACTGGCGCCGCTAAAGTTGCCAAAGGAATGGAGGAAATGTATTCAGAAACAGCTCCGCCACCAATTGAACCCAGCAAATTATCTTCAACGCCCAAACCGCCGGAGACCACACCCCCGCCTCAACAACCGGCGCCTTCTAAACTGCCAGAGCAACCGCGGCCAACAGTTGCCGAAGCGCCAAAAATTCCTACGGCCGCGGAGATAAGTAAGGTCGTTGGTTCAGCTGTGGAGCGGGCTCTAAGCAAGCATGCGTCAAAATTGAGAATCGAGATCAAAGAAAAAATTACCGGCCAGGTGGCGGCTGAAACGGTTTCAAGACCCAGGGTGTCGCCACGCGTGTCAATGCATATCGCGCTCAATAAGGCCTTTACTGAAATCAATAAGATGCCGGATGTTTCTCCTGCCGAGCGGAATGCGTTGCGTGAGGAAATTCAAAAAGAGCTTATTCCGGAGCGCAAACCGCCGCCGGACGGCAGTGAGTTTGGTTCAAAGTAAGTACGACCGTTCCTTATGCCAATCCTTTTCACTTCCCTTGACGACTTCCCGGATAATATCCGCAAAGTTTTGATATCCGAAGAATCGGCGGCGGCCAATCGTGAAATTTTGGCGCTGTATGGCGTGACGGACGCGGAAAAAAAGAAAGCGGTGCTCGTCGCTTTGCGCAATGTTTTTTTGGGAATGCTCCCAGTAGAAAATTTTCCGTCGGAGGTGGCTAAGGCCGCTGGGTTGGATTTGGAAACGGCCAAACCAATCGCCCGCGATTTTGTCGGACGGCGTCTCTTTCCTTTGCACGAATTTTTGGGCGGCGCGTTGGCGCTTCTTATGGAATTGGGCGGCGACCCCAGGAAATATCCCAAGCCCGTGGCTTTGCCGCGATTAAAAACGGACGAAGCGGTGGAACAGATGCTGGACGCGCTGGCCGAGAATCAGAAAAAAGGTGAAGTCGGTGAGAAGTGGCGGATATTTTTTGGCGATGTGGTTGCGGGCGGCCGGAAAAAATTTGAGGCTGATAAGTTGCGGGCAAAGATAACGCAAAAAGCCGATGGTTTTGGTTTGACGCTTGACGAGGCCACACTGATTGAACAAACCATGGCGCGAGTGCTGGCCGGAAATGTGGTGGAGCCGCAGACAACCGACAACCGACAACCGACAACAGAAAAGAAAAATCTTATACCATCCGCTCCGCCGATTACTCCCAAACCGGCGCCGCCATTTCCGCCGCCAGTTGTAAAACCAATACCACCTTCTCCACCAAAAATACCCGCACCGCCAGCGGCTCGAGCGGACGCGGCGCCGGATAAAGGGACAAAAGAACTGGCGGGTGCAGGGGCATCTCGGATCCGCGACGATTTCGTGCCGCCCGTCGCGGGACGAGATGCTCCGAACCCGCTGGGTGAGCAGACACCTGCGCCAGCCATCGTGTCATCTCCGGTGGACACAAAACTTTTTGACTCTTTGGTGGATTCATTGGTGGCAAAATTTCCCGCGCCGCTCGGAACCGACCAAATGAAGAAACGCCTTAAAGACGGCATTGCCAGCCGTTTGAAAGGCGTGCGCGCTTCCATTGATTTCACGGATTGGCTCAAGAAAAAATTGGATCAGGGCGGCATGGGACTTTTTCAGGAACTCGCCAGCACGTACGCGCAAGTGGTTGAAGAAGCCAAGATGACTTTTGAACACATTGCGGAGAAAACATACAACATACAACAGAAAACAGATAACATAAAACAGACAACAGACAACAGACAACAGACAACAGAAAATAAACAGCCACTGCCGCAACCACCACCGTCACCACCACCACCGTCGGCGCCATCGCGGGAAGCAAAAGTTGCCATTAACGCCAAACCAAAACCAACCGATGAACTTTTCAAAGAAGTGATTGGCGGTCGGCCGATTGTGCCGCCAAAAGCGCCGGATGCGCCATCCAAGGCGCCGGTCTTGATTCAGGACGCCGAGCACGCGCATCCGCAGACAACACATGCCGAGCCAGCACACATCCGTCCGAAAATGGAAGACGTTTCCTTTGCGCCCAAACTGATGGGCCCGATTGACGAGCTCCAACACATGACCATCATTGATTTTCGTCGTTTGGGTCCGAAACCGGAAATCGCGACGTCAAAAATTGAAGACCGCATCAAGATTTTGGAGCAGGAATCATTTGCCAAGCGGCTGGAAGGCATTGCCGCCTGGAAACAATCCGAGCCGTACCGGCTATATGAAAAGATTTTGGTGGAAAGCGCGCGCCAAAGCGTGCCGTACAATTTGGTGGCGGAACAAATGGCGTCCGGCGGACAAGCCACCCTTACAAAAGAGGAAATTCGTGCTATTATAAAGTTGAACGAAATGTTAAGAAAGATTTGACAGCGATGGTATTCATCCTATTTGTGAGGATGGTAGGGCCACCTTAATGAAGTTATGAGAGAAGGCCCTGCGACCGTCCGAACAAATGGGATGAATACCATCGCATAAACCCATGCCCCTTCAACAATTCGTCGTGCCGCAATTTATAGACACGGAAGACAAGGTGATTGGGCCAATCACCGTCCGCCAGTTTATTATTTTGCTGGTGACGGCTTTCATGGAGTTCATCCTTTATAAGCTTTTGGTCTTCACCTATTTTCTGATTTTCGGGATTTTACTTTTGTTGATTGGCGGCGCGATTGCCTTCGTCCGTTTGAACGGCCAGCCCTTTCATTTTTTCCTGGTGAATATCGCGCAATATGTGAAGCGTTCAAAAATGCGCACTTGGCAAAAAGATTTGTCCAACGCCACTTTGCGCGAACACATTATGAAAGTGGAACTGCCGCCCCCGCCCCCGCCATTCATCAAGGCCGCGCCCAGCAAAAGCCGTCTGCAAGATTTGGCTTTGGTGGTGAACACCGGCGGCGTTTATAAACCGGAAGAGGAATAACATTTATTCGTATTATTAGTACCCATTCGTATATTGGCATCACTTATGGCAAAGAAACCAAAAACCGTCGGCGCGCCCACGCTAAAAAATTTGGACATCGCGGCCATCCGCGACGACACGGTTATTTTGCGCGACGGCACCCTGCGCGCCGTTCTGTTGGCGTCCAGCATTAATTTTGCTTTGAAATCAGACGATGAACAAACCGCGCTCATCTCTTCTTACGTCGGATTTTTGAACACGCTGGATTTTCCGCTGGAGATTATCATTCATTCGCGTCGCTTGGACATTGAGCCGTATTTGAATCGTTTGGCGGAAAAAGAAAAAAAGCAAACCAATGAACTTTTGCGGGTGCAGATTGCGGACTATCGCGCTTTTGTGGCGGAGCTGGTGAAGCTGGGAGAAATTATGACCAAGAGATTTTATGTGGCGGTGCCGTATGATCCGGTTACGGGCAGTAAAAAAAGTTTTTGGCAGAGATTTCAGGAAATTTTCAAAGCGGCTTCATCAGTGCGCCTCAAAGAGGAAAGATTCCGCACGCTGAAAGGAGAACTGGACACGCGGATCGGTCAAGTGGCCGGACAATTGACGGGCATGGGCATTGATAACGTCCGGCTGGATACGCAGGGGCTCATAGAACTTTACTACACCGTTTACAATCCGGACACTTTTATGTCGCAAAAGATGGCGCCGGTCCAGGAACTTCACCTTGAAGAATCATATGGCGTTTAAGAATATCGCGATTTAAAGTATGGCCTTCAAACCAGTCAGCGGCATTCAAAAAATTTCTTTGGAGCAAGAGCGGAAGCAGAAAGCCAAAGAGGACGTCAAGCGCCGACAGCTCTTGGCGGATCGGACCGCTCTTGAAGAGGAGCGCACTTACCGCGCCGGCGTTGTGTCCGTCAGTGACTTGATTTCGCCTTCGGCGATGCAGATTTTTGCTACGCATTTGATGCTTGGCGAGACCTTTGTGCGGACGGTTTTTGTGGTTGGTTATCCGCGTTACATTGGTGTCGGCTGGTTTGCCCCCATTATTAATTTTAACGCCACTTTGGATGTGGCAATGTATGTTTATCCGGTGGAGTCGCCGGTCATTTTGAAACAACTGCAGAAAAAATCCGGCGCGATGGAAGCGCAGATTGTGGCCAACGCGGAAAAAGGCGCGCCTCGCGATCCCATTCTGGAAACGGCTCTGCGGGATATTGAGGGCTTGCGGGACTCGCTGACTCAAGGCATTGAAAAATTTTTCCAGTTTGCGCTTTACATTACCATTTACTGTAAGACCAAAGAAGAACTGGACAAAACCACCGGCGACATTGAAGGCGTTTTCGGCACCAAATTAATTTACACCAAAAAAGTTTTATATCAGGCCGAGCAGGGCTTCAATTCCACCATGCCTCTGAACAATGATGAGTTGCAGATCACTTTCAACATGAATTCGTCGCCGATCGCGTCATCATTCCCCTTTATTTCTTCGGAGCTGACTTCCGACAACGGCGTGCTTTACGGGATCAACCGCCACAACAACAGTTTGATTTTGTTTGACCGTTTTTCTTTGCAGAATGCCAATATGGTGGTTTTTGCCACTTCCGGCGCCGGGAAAAGTTACGCCGTGAAATTGGAGGTTCTGCGCAGTTTAATGCTCGGCAATGAGGTGATTATTATTGATCCGGAAATGGAGTACAAACATCTTTCGGACGCTGTTGGCGGAACTTATATCAACATTTCTCTGGGCTCGGAAGCAAAGATCAACCCGTTTGATTTGCCGCGGCCGTATTCGGAAGAGATGACGTCCGAAGATATTATTCGGAGCGCCGTCATCACCATCAAAGGATTACTGCGCATCATGTTCGGAAAATTGTCGGCGGAAGAAGATTCTTTATTGGATCGCGCACTGCTTGAAACCTACGCCAAAAAAGACATTGTGCCGGGCGTGGATCTTTCCAAGGTGGAACCGCCGATCATGAATGATTTTCATCAGGTTTTGGAAGGCATGGAGGGCACTAAAGATTTGGTGATCCGTTTGCAAAAGTACACCACCGGAACTTTTGCCGGTTTGTTCAATTCGCCGACGACGGTGGATATGAAAAATCAGCTGGTTGTTTTCTCGGTGCGTGATTTGGAAGATGAACTGCGGCCAATCGCGATTTACAATATTGTGAATTATATCTGGAATGTTGTGAGGAGCGAGCGCAAACCGCGCGTTTTGGTGATTGATGAGGCCTGGTGGCTCATGCAAAATGAGGATTCGGCGCGATTTATTTTTGCCTTGGTCAAACGTTGCCGCAAATATTTCTTGGGCATCACCACCATCACTCAAGACGTCAATGATTTTTTGTCCTCACCCTACGGCGGCGCGATTGTCAACAACTCGGCACTGCAACTTTTGATGAAACAGTCGCCGGCGGCGGTTGACAACGTGCAGAAAACATTTATGTTGACGGATGGGGAAAAATATTTATTGTTGGAAAGCGGAGTGGGCGAAGGGATTTTCTTTGCCGGCAACAAGCATGCGGCAATAAAAATTGTGGCGTCATACGCGGAAGATCAGTTGATCACTACGGATCCGCGGCAGTTGCTGGAGATTGAAGAAGCCAAACGGCGGTTTAGAGAAAAAGTTGAGGCCGGAGAGAGCACGGCGTAGAATGGGGACAGTTCTAAAGGGGACACTTCTAAAGGGGACACTTCTAAAGGGGACACTTCTAAAG
>JACTTX010000001.1 GCA_015661005.1 Candidatus Magasanikiibacteriota bacterium | reverse complement strand
CGGCATCATCATCACGAGCGGTTCCAAAACCCTCAAAGATGTGCCGGAAAATTTTCCCGCCGACGTCCATCTTTACGACAAAGAAAATATTCAAAAAATAACTTTCATCTCCGGCGGCAGTAAGCGCCGCAGTTTGGCCATTGCCACTTTTCTCCCCAAACTGATTCTCTCGCCATTTTTAAAAATCAGCCCGGCCACAAAAACCGTGCGCCGTGTTGATGAAACTGGACGGGTTACCGTCACCAAAGAAATTACCAAAGAAGATTTTCTGTTACTACCAAACCGAATTTGCCAAAGTGAAATACGCCTCCCGCCCGGCGCAAATGGTGGATGCGGAGCGCACCACCATTGAATTCAAAAGTCCGGATGGGCGCGTTACGGCCACGCTTTACGTTGAAGACGCGAGCCGCGATCGCGGAACGGATTATGTTTCACTGACCGTTGATTTTTAACAATCGGGGACAGTTCTAAAGGGGACACTTCTAAACGCTTTGCGTTTAGAAGTGTCCCCTTTAGAACTGTCCCCGATAAACCGACAAAAGCCATGCTCCGTTTCATCAGCAAACAATCAAACACAATAACCGGCGCGGCGATCATCTTGGGCGCCGCGTCCTTGTTGTCGCGCCTGCTTGGATTATTCCGCGATCGCGTGCTGACGCACACTTTTGGCGCCGGCGATATTTTGGATTCATATTATGCCGCCTTCCGCATTCCGGATTTGCTTTTCAATCTTTTAATTTTAGGCGCGCTTTCCGCCGGTTTCATTCCGGTTTTCACCCGCGTTTTTTTAGAAGATAATGACGGCCCCAAACGCGGCTGGGAGTTGACCAACAAACTCATTTCGGTTTTTGTCGTTGCTTTGGGCGCCTTGGCGGTGGCCCTGGCTTTGGCCGCGCCGGTTGCCATGCGTCTCCTGACGCCCGGCTTTGATGACGCCAAAATGCAAATGACGGTGGCGTTCAGCCGCATCATGATGTTGGCGCCGATTCTTTTGGGACTTTCCGGAATTGTCGGCGGCGTCCTGCAAGCGCTCAAAAGATTTTTAATTTTTTCTTTGGCGCCGATTTTTTACAACTTGGGAATTATTTTTGGCGCGCTGATTTTTGTTCCTCTGCTCGGGCCAACCGGTTTGGCCTGGGGCGTTGTCCTTGGCGCGGCTCTGCATTTGGCCGTGCAACTGCCGACACTTGGCGGTATTGGCTTCCGCCTCTGTTGGCTTTTTGATTGGCGGGACAAGCTGGTTAAAAAAATAATGACGCTGATGGTGCCGCGGACATTAGCGCTGGCTACCTCCCAAATTTTTTTGTTGGTCATCACGGTCATTGGTTCAAAATTATCGCGCGGCACGATTGCCGTTTTCAATCTGGCCAATAATTTGCAGTCCGTGCCGCTGGGCATCATTGCCGTTTCTTACGCCGTCGCCGCCTTTCCCAGTTTGACGGAAGCGGCGGCGCGTCGTGATATTCCCGCGCTCAAAAAAACTTTGGTCGGCACCATCCGGCAGATATTGCTCTTCATGATTCCTCTTTCCATTCTACTCATTCTCTTGCGCGCGCAAATTGTTCGGGTTATTTACGGCTCCGGCGCTTTTGATTGGACGGCCACCATTGCCACCGCCAACGCCCTGGCTTTTTTTGCGATGAGTTTGTTTGCGCAAGGTATGGTGCAAATTGTTGCGCGCGCTTTTTATGCGCTGGAAGACACGCGGACACCATTTTTTGCTTCCCTGATTGCCAATGGTCTCGGCGCTTTGGCCGCGATTTATCTGGCCCGCTGGGGCGTCATTGGTTTGGCCGGCGCGTATTCCATCGCGCAAATTTTGAATTTTGTTTTGCTGTGGGCGCCGTTGCGATTAAAAATCGGGACACTGGAAACCATGGCGCTCTTGCATTCGCTTTTCAAAATGAGCGGCGCGGCCGTGGTCATGGCCGTGGTGGCGCAAATCGTGAAAACGCGGCTCGGCAATGTTTTGAATTTAGACACTTTCGCCGGAATTTTTACGCAAGGCGTGGTGGCGGGAATTGTAGGGCTCGCCGTTTACGTCATTGCCGGTTTGCTTTTGAAGAGCGAAGAAATTAAAGTGCTGGTGGACGCGGTGCGCTCGCGTTTGGTGCGCAAACAATTCGTGCCAACGGACGTGTCAGACGTCGGAACGCCGCAGTGATATGAATAACATCCGCAACTTCTGCATTATTGCTCACGTTGATCACGGGAAATCAACCTTGGCCGACCGTCTTTTGGAATTTACCGGAACGGTTCCCAAAAGAGAAATGAAAGAGCAAATGCTGGACACGATGGACATTGAACGCGAACGCGGGATCACCATCAAGCTTCAGCCGGCGCGAATGGTCTACAACAGACAACAGATAACAAACAACAAACAACAGACAACAAAACAATCGGATGCAGGAAAAGATGAAAATGATGAATATATCTTGAACCTAATTGATACGCCCGGGCACGTGGATTTTAATTATGAGGTCTCCAGATCATTAGCCGCGGTTGAAGGCGCGTTATTGTTGGTGGACGCCACCCAAGGCGTGCAGGCGCAGACCTTGGCCAATCTTTATCTGGCCTTGGAACAAAATCTAACCATCATTCCGGTAGTCAACAAAGTTGATCTGCCGAACGCCCAAATTGAACAAACAAAAAAAGAAATTTGCGAACTGATTGGTTGCCGTGATGACGATGTCATTCTCGCTTCCGGAAAAACCGGCGAAGGCGTGGAAAAAATTTTAGACGCCATAGTAGAGCGCGTACCGACGCCCGCCGGCAATGCCGCCGCGCCTTTTCGTTCGCTGATTTTTGATTCGCGTTATGATGATTACAAAGGAGTGGTGGCTTCCGTGCGCGTTGTTGACGGCCTGATCAGACCGGGCGACACCGTGGAGCTTCTGCACTCCCGCGCCAAAAGCGAAGTGATGGAGATTGGCGTCTACACGCCCAAGCTCGTGGTGGTAAAAAAATTAAGCGCCGGAGAAATTGGTTACGTTGTAAGCGGCGTCAAAGATATTTCCTTGGTTTCCGTTGGTGACACCATTGCCGCAAGTCCCGCGGAACCGGGTGCCCACAGCCATGTTGACCCGCTTCCCGGTTATCAAGCCGCCAAACCAATGGTCTTTGCCGGAATTTTCCCCAAAGAAGGAGACGGATACGCCCGTTTGCGGGACGCGATGGAGCGTTTGAAACTAAATGACGCGGCCATGGCCTATGAACCGGAACATTCCGCGGCTTTGGGTTATGGATTCCGCGTCGGACTCTTGGGACTTTTGCATCTGGAAATTGTGCAAGAGAGATTGCGGCGCGAATACGGAATGGATATTGTTGTCACCACGCCGAGCGTGGCTTATCGCGTCACCAAAACCAACGGCGACGTCATTATTATAAAAAGTCCGGTGGAACTCCCCGACCCTTCATGGCTTAAAGAAATTGAAGAGCCCTGGGTGCGGGCTGACATCATCACGCCCAAAGAATTTTTGGGCGGAATCATGCAATTGGTTTCTGAAAAACGCGGACGATATTTGACAATGGAATTCTTGGGCGAGCGCGCTCTTCTGCATTATGAATTGCCGCTCGCGTCCATTCTGGTGGATTTTTATGATCGCTTGAAGTCCGTTTCCTCCGGTTACGCGTCCTTGAATTACGAACTGAAAAATTATGAGCTGACTGATGTCGTTCGTTTGGACATTTTGGTGGCCGAAGAGGTGGTGGAGGCCTTGGCGCAAATCATTTGGCGCGATGAGGCGTACAAAATCGGCCGCGTCATTGTGGAAAAACTCAAAGAGAGTTTGCCGAAACAGATGTTTGAAGTAAAATTGCAGGCCGCGATTGGCGGAAAAGTCATTGCCGCCGAGCGGCTTTCCGCCTTGCGCAAAGATGTCATGCAGAAAATGTCCGGCGGCGACGTTACCCGCAAACGCAAGTTGCTGGAAAAGCAGAAAAAAGGTAAAAAGAAGATGATGGGACTGGGCCGCGGCTCCGTTGATATTCCGGCCGAAACGTATTTAGCGGTGCTGAAGAGATAGTTCGGAATTTAAAAAAGGGAGTTAAGCGCAAATGACGTGCGTGTTGAATAGCAACTTGCAAATGACGTGCTCTTCAATCAAGAACGTCATTTGCAAGTTGCTATTCAACGCCAGTTAGGAACGACATTTGCCGGTAACTATTCAACATAGGACAGGAACGACATTTGCGCCGCACTCTTTGACACTTTATGAAACGTTGGCAAAAAAAGGCCTGGTTTGTGATAGTGCTCGTCATGGTCGGCGGCATGATTTTTTTCACGATCGCGCCGGCGCTATGAAACAATGGTTCGTCTCTCCGGTTCATCCGCCGGAATTTTCCGCGGCTCTTCCTGATTTTCCGCCGGTCGTTCGGCAGTTGCTTTGGAATCGCGGTTTCCAGACGGCGGAAGCGTGCCGACAATTTTTAAATCCAAACTACGTCACGCACACGCATGATCCTTTTTTGTTTCGCGATATGCCGCTTGTGGTGGAACGGTTGTTCCGCGCAATTGACGAAAAAGAAAAAATTGTGATTCACGGCGATTATGACGCTGACGGCGTTTCCGCCAGTGTCATTCTCTACACCACTTTAAAAATGCTCGGCGCCAATTTGGAGGTTTTCTTGCCACATCGGGAAACGGACGGCTATGGACTAAATCTGAACACCGTCACCGCGCTGGCGGAAACTGGCGCCAAAATTATCATCACCTGCGATTGTGGAATTTCCAATGTTGAAGAAATTACGGAAGCGCGCCGCCGCGGGATTGACGTCATCGTGACTGATCATCACCAAATTCCCCCGGCGCTCCCGTCGGCTTTTGCCATTCTTCATCCTAAAATCGCGACGGAAACTTATCCGGACAAAACACTTTCCGGCGGCGGCGTGGCGTTCAAGCTGGCTCAAGCCATGTTGCAGGAAGCGGAAAACAAAACCCGTCTTCCCTCTGGCATTTCCCGTGAAGGATTTGAAAAGTGGCTTTTGGACATGGTCGCCATCTCGTCCGTTGCGGATATGGTGCCACTTCTCGGTGAAACGCGCGTCCTCACCCGTTTTGGACTCACGGTCATTGCCAAAACAAAACGCGTCGGTTTAGCCGCGCTCATGAAAACCGCCGGTCTCTTTGATGAAAACGGCGTTATCAAACGCACCGTCACTTCGCAAACAATCGGTTTTCAAATTGCCCCGCGTATCAATGCCGCCGGACGCATGCGCCACGCCCGCGCCGCTTTCGATCTTTTAACGGAAGAAAATATGGAAGCCGCCGCTCTTCAAGCCGCCGCTCTGCACGGCAATAACACCGATCGCCAAAAACTCACTGAAGAAATGATTGGACAGGCCCGCGCTTTGATCACTGAACGCGGCCTCAATGAACGTCCGCTGATCTGTGTTTTTGAACCATCGTGGTCAGTGGGCATCATTGGACTGGTCGCCAGCAAACTCAAGGATGAATTTTACCGGCCGGTCATGGCCATGGCAGAAGTGAACGGCGCGATTGTCGGTTCCGGCCGCAGTATTCCCGAGTGGAATATGATTGCCGGCATCCAAACCATCCCGCAATTTTTCAAAAAATTCGGTGGCCATCCGCAGGCCTGCGGCTTTACGCTCGCCAGCGTGGAAGTTCTGCCTGATTTTGAGTCCGCTCTTTGCGCGATGGTTTCCGCGTCGCTCTCCGCCGGGCCCGTGGCGCCGAAACTTGAGCTGGATACTGAACTCGCGCTTAATGATCTTTCTTGGGATCTCTTAGACCAGCTCAAAAAATTTGAGCCGTTCGGCGTTGGCAACAGTGAACCGCGTTTTGTCGCCCACGATTGTGAAATTATTGATGCCGCGCAAATCGGTAGCACAAAAAAACACTTGCGGCTGATCGTGAAGCAAAACGGCAAAGTGCAAAAAATGATTGGCTTTGGCTTTGGCGGACTCTATGATACACTGAAACCGGGAACCCGCGCTGATCTGGCTTTTGAAATCGATGAAAATGAATGGAACGGGTTCAAAGAAATTGAGTGTCGGTTGATTGATGTGCGAACAATTTAATATCTGGAATTTGGGGTGAACATCCTTAATACCACACCATCATTCCATATCCATATTTTTATACTCTAAATTATTGATCTAACCCCCCTTTTCTATGCCCGTCGTTCTCATTAATTGGTTGGCGGTGGCGGTCAGCGCCGTCGCTATGGTTATTGTTGGCGCCATCTGGTATGCCCCGCTGTTTTTTGGTCGGCTGTGGATGAAGTACGTTGGCGTAACAGCTGAGATGATGAAAGAAAAAAAGAAAGATGCTTGGAAGGGATATGTCGGGATGTTGATTTCGGCGCTCGTGACGAGTTACGTCCTGGCGTATTTGGTGGGCGCGCTTGGCGCCAAGACCGCCATGGCCGGCGCCTTGGTTGGCATATGGTCCTGGCTCGGTTTTGTGGCCACCACCACATCAAGCGCCGTTCTCTTTGAGAGCCGTAAACTTGGTTGGTATTTGTTGACCAACGGTTATACGGTGATTGCCTTTGGCATTGTCGGCACGATTCTTGCCGTGTGGAAATAATATCGCTGATCACTTTTACCGACGGCGGGGCGCGGGGCAATCCCGGCCCCGCCGCTCTTGGCGTTGTTATTAAAAATCACGATGGCCGCACGATTGAACAGTACGGCCGCTACCTTGGAGAAACCACCAATAATCAGGCCGAGTATCGCGCGCTTTTGTCCGCTTTGGAAAAATGCGCGGAGCTTGGCGCCGCCGAAGTGCAATGTTTTTTGGACTCGGAACTTTTAGTCAAACAAATGAATCGGGAATATCGCGTGCGCGATCCTAACTTGGCGCCGCTTTTTGTAAAAATTTGGAATATCACGACGCGTTTTAAAAAAATTTCATTCACGCATGTGCGGCGGGAAAAGAATAAAGAAGCGGACATGATGGTGAATGAGGCGCTGGACCGGCATCTGGAAGAAAGCAAATGATGGCACACGCAAAAATTGACGGACAAAAAACCGACGGCATTTCTGCCGCCGGATTTTTTAATTCCGTAATTTTCTGGATTGGCGTTTTACTGAACTGGCGTGGGAATCGCCGCCGGAATGTCAACCGGTTTCACCGCTTTAATTTGCACATTATCCGCCAACACTTCATTGATTGCTTTGCGGAAAACGCCGCGGACTTGGACATCATCGCCAACTTTGAGATCGGTAAAGGTGGGCTTCTGACCGCGTTTCGTGAAGCGCGTACTCGCTGTTACAAAAACAACGTATGATTTGTCTTTGACGGAGAACATAAACTTATTGCTGACCGCGTCCACTGATTCCACCTTTCCCATTGCCGGACGGAAAAGTTTATAGATGGATAGATCGCGCACATGACGTGCGTTCATGGCGCCGTCATTATTGAGCTTTCCAAAAACTACTAACTGGTCGCCAACTTCAAGCTCGGCGAGCGTTGAACGCCCCCAATATTTACGCACGATAACCGTTTTATCAGTCAGATGAACAATTACCGTTCCGTCTTTTTGCGGATACTTTTCAAACTTTTTATTCTTCGGCAAAACTTTCACGGCTTTAACCGTCAAATCATTGCCGCTGATTGCCGTCAATTCTCCATCCACACGCACTTCATGACGCGGCGCCTTGACCACTTCTGAAGATGTGGTCACCACCGGCGCCACGGTTGAGGCGGTATCTTGAGCCAAGGCGGGTGTGGCCACCAACGCCATTGATGCCACCACCCCCAACGTCACTAATCTATAAGTAAAATTTTTCATATAATTTAATGTTTTTGTTGTGTGTTATATGTTATTTGTCATCTGCTGTGTGTTGTTTTTCCTCCGGCGACTCGACCCGACCGCCGTCAGAATTTTCATCTTGTTTTTTTTTGCGTTGATTAATCTGTCTCTTCTTTTTTTCCAAACGTTCTTCTCTTTTTTCCTTAAACTCATCTCGTTTTTCCACTTCTTCCAGGAATTTTTTTACTCGTTCGCGTTTTTTTGGCTCAACAATTTTTTCCTGCGCCGCTTCCACGCGATCAAAATTATCCTGTGCTTCCCGCACCGCGCGCGCGGCCGGACGTTGTTTAGTTTTCAACCGTTCAATTTCCGCCAATCGCCGCTTAATTTGTTTCTCGTGAAAAACGACGACCGTTTCCGGTGAACGCGCCGCGATCACTTCTTCCGCCCGCTCAATCCCCCGTTTCATAAAATAAAGCGGGTGTTCCTCATTGACGTCCGGATTTTCATAAGCGTAGACGCCAGTGGCGGAAAAAGCAAAAATTACGGCCATTGAAAGCGCCATGCCATAACGGATCATCGGCACGAGCGCAAAACGCGGACGTTCGGGATACAAAGCGGCATGCCGTTCAAGCAACTGTCGCTTCAGCCGACGCGTAAAAGCGTCGACCGGCCCGGCGTTATTCCGTTGTTTCCAGAAGAAAAATTTCATAGGTAAGGTTTCACTCTCAAAGGCGCCACTTCTAATTTATAATTGACCCCTTTGAGAGTGACACCTTCTAAATATGATACCCAAAGCTGTGGATAAAGTTACGGCGCCGCCAAAAACCGATGTAATTCTTTGAGCGCGCGGTGGCTCGCCACTTTGACGCTCCCTTCCGTTCCGCCAACAATTTCCGCGATTTCCGCATAGGAAAATCCTTCCAGATATTTCATCTCCACCATCCGTCGCTTCTCCGGCGCCAACTTTAGCAAAGCCGTCCGCACGCGCCCGGCGACATCAGATTTTTCCATATGCGACACGCCATCGTGAAAAAACTGCAAAGAGTTTTCAATTTCTTCCAACGGCACACCGCTTTTGACATCACGAAAATAATTGGCCAAGTGATTACGCGCAATGGTATAAATCCAGGCGCTCGCCGAAATTTTCGGATCATAAGAATAAAAATGCGTCAGGGCTTTGACAAAAATCTCGGACGTCAAATCTTGCGCCAGTTCATGGTTGCGTCCGACGCGAAAAAATACAAACCGATAAATTTTGTCTAAATGCTCGTCGTAAAATTTTCCGAAATCCTTTTTGTTCATTCTTCAAACCGCTCGGCGCGGCGGCGACCGCCAAAAAGAACCATCGCGGCAATCGGCGCCACAATCCAAACGAAGCGTCCAGTATCACTCTGAAAAATCAAACGTGTCAAGGGAGAAAAATTTTGCAAAGCGGTCATCGGTAAAAATGACAGGACAATGCTAATCAGCAATCCCACTTGCAAGAAACTAAAAAGCATCACCTGCCACCAACTGGAAACGGCATGACCCCCCGTTCCAAAAGCCCGTAGCAACGCGCTTCGCGAAAGCAGAAAAAATAATACGACAAAAAGTCCGATGAACGCCGTGAAGTGAACGATAAAATTTTTGTTGACGGTCAGCGTGGCGTTAAACGCTTTCACAAAAGGAACGTTGGTGACAACGGCGAGCGCCATATAAAGACCCACCATAATCACGATAATCCGATCGCGGCCGAGCGAAGCGCCGTAAAGAACGGTGGCGACGGCAAAAAAAACCAAGATGAACAAATCCCAAGTGGGATTAGTCCAGTTGAGCGTCCGGGCGAAGTCAGTTAATTGTGAAAGAGAAAGGGACATGTTTAGACGGTGTGAATATGTATTTTGTTCGACAGTGCTTCGCGCCGCTCCAGCGGCGGCGCTCGCTTATTAGTCCTCGCCGGGCTCGTCGTTCGCCCTGCGCGCGAACGACACCAAGCCCGCCCGGCTGCGGGCTGTCTCACAAAACACATATTCACACCCTTCTATTATATATCATTTTATCTCCTGCTCCAATTCCTTCATCAACTCCTTCGCCCGACGGCTTAACTTGCGCGGTGTCGTTACTTGCACCGTCACAAAATGATCGCCGCGTTGTCCACCACGCACATTCGGAACACCGTGACCTTTCAAACGGATCACCGCGCCGGACTCCGTGCCTTCGGCAATCTTGATCTCCAACAAGCCGTCAGCCGTTTCCGTTTTAACCGTGCCGCCGAGCGTCGCCGTGGCAAAAGATACCCGCGCCACGCCGTAAATGTTCGGACCGCGGCGTTCAAAACGCGAATCCGGACGCACATGCACCGTGATATAAAGATCCCCGGCCCGGCCGCCGTGCGGAACGGCTTCACCATAACCGCTCAATCTGATCGCCTCGCCGTCATCAATGCCCGCCGGAATTTTCACTTCCATTTGCGAATCATCTTTTTTGACACCAGCGCCGCCGCAATCGCGGCATTTTTTTTCCGGAATCTTTCCGTCCCCGTTGCAAACTTCACAAGTTACAACCGTTTGAATATTTCCCAAAATTGTTCTCTGCATTTTGGCCACCTGCCCCTTGCCGCCGCATTCAACGCATTCTTTAGAACTGCTTCCCGGTTCGGCGCCGTCACCGTGACAATGTTTGCAAACAACCGTTTTATACAAACTTATTTCACGATTCACGCCAAACACCGCCTCCTTAAAATCTAATTCCAAATCAACGGCGATATCCCGGCCTTTGGGCTTCCCGCGCCCGCGGCCGCCGGAACGCCCCCCGCCCATCCCAAAAAGATCCCCGAGCCCGCCGAACATATCACCCAAGTCCTCAAAATTAATCCCTTGGCCGCCGCCAAATCCTTGTGAAAAATCAAAACCGCCAAAACCATTGCCCGCGCCGCCAAATCCACCACCGGCTTGATCAAATCCCGGGCCAAACTGGTCATATTGTTTGCGCTTTCCGGCGTCCCCCAAAACCTGATACGCTTCGTTAATCTCTTTGAATTTTTCAGCGCTACCGCCGGTTTTATCCGGATGGTGCTCGTGCGCCAAACGACGAAACGCCGCCTTGATTTCATCCGGCGACGCTTCTTTCCGAACACCTAATGTTGAATAATAATCTTTGGCCATTTAATCCTCATCCCAATCCTTCGTTAATTCTTTTTCATCGCGAACCAGTCCGACAAAATATAAAAGAAACATCATCCCAATGGCCGCGGCCAGCGCCAAACCGTAAAGCGGCCAAGCTACGCCTTGGCAAGAATAATTTCCGACCGTTGTCTCGTCACACCACGCCGCCTTAAAATGTTCAATGACACGATTGGCAATCGCCGAGCCGCCGGCCAACGTCAAAATTCCGCCGCCAACCATATAGCGGTAGGAATTTTGATCACGTTTGCGCGCTTCACTCATATTATTTTCTTCTCCCGACTTATTCCACAATTTATTTCACGATCTCGCCCTCAACTGGCCCGGCGCCCGGCCCCTCTTCTTTTTTGTCTTCTTGTTTTTGTTTATCCCCGTCCGGCGCGCCTCCGACCCCCGCGCCAGCACCGGCCGCACCGGCCGCGTTTTGACTATACATCGCCGCGCCGATTTTTTGCGCCGCTTGCGAGAGCGCCTCCGCCTCCCGCTTAATTTCCTCAACATTCTCTCCGTCTTTAATTTTCTTAACGACTTCCATTTTTTCACGCACGGCCGCCAAATCCGCGTCAGAAACTTTTATTTTTTTCTCCTCAACATCGCGAAGCATTTTTTCCGTTGTGTAAACCATTGCTTCGGCAATGTTCCGGGCTTCAATCAGTTCGCGCTTTTTGGCATCTTCAGCCGCGTGCAGATCCGCATCCTTTTTCATCTTTTCAATTTCATCTTTGTTCAAGCCGCTGGACGCGGTGATGGTGATCTTCTGTTCTTTGCCGGTGGCTTTATCCTTGGCGCGCACAGACAAAATGCCGTTGGCATCAAGATCAAAAGTCACTTCCACTTGCGGCACACCGCGCGGAGAAGGCGGAATGCCGTCCAAAATAAACCGCCCCAATGTTTTATTGTCGCCGGACATTGGTCGTTCTCCCTGCAAAACATGAATCTCCACCGATGGCTGATTATCCGCGGCCGTTGAGAACACTTGCGATTTGGCCGTGGGAATGGTGGTGTTGCGCGTAATTAAAGGCGTCATCACATTCCCCAAAGTTTCAATTCCCAAAGAGAGCGGCGTTACATCCAAAAGCAAAACGTCTTTGACTTCCCCTTGAAGCACACCGGCCTGCACGGCCGCTCCAACGGCCACCACTTCATCCGGATTCACGGAAATATTCGGCTTCTTGCCAAAAAATTTTTCCACGGTCTCCAAAACCAAAGGCATGCGCGTCATTCCGCCGACCATCACGATTTCCTGAATGTCGCCGGCGGAAAGTTTGGCATCGGCCAGCGCCTTGCGCACCGGCCCCAAGGTTTGCTGAACCAATCCGCCCACCAATTCCTCCAATTTGGCGCGCGATAATTTCAAAACCAAATGCCGCGGGCCGCCGTCCGGCCCTTGGCTGATGAACGGTTGATTGATTTCCGTTTCCATCGCCGTTGATAATTCAATCTTGGCTTTCTCCGCCGCTTCTTTAACGCGCTGACGCGCCAAATCATCCTTGGACAGATCAACGCCCTGATCGCGCATAAACTCGTCATTGATATGTTTAATGATAACCTGATCAAAATCATCACCGCCCAAATGGGTGTCGCCGTTTGTGGCTTTGACTTCCACCGTGTCCGCCGATACCTCTAAAACGGAAATGTCAAAAGTCCCGCCGCCCAAATCATAGACGGCAATTTTTTGATCTTTCTTTTTGTCAAATCCATAAGCCAAAGCCGCGGCCGTCGGCTCGTTGATGATGCGACTCACCTTCAAACCGGCAATCTCTCCGGCGTCTTTGGTGGCTTGGCGTTGCGAATCGTCAAAATACGCCGGCACGGTGATGACCGCTTCGGTAATTTTCTCGCCCAATCGCTCTTCGGCATCAGATTTTAATTTCTGCAAGATCATCGCGGAAATTTCCTGCGGCGTGTAGTCCTTGTCGCCCATCGTGATCTTGACGCCGGCTCCGGCTTGCACGATTTTATACGGCATTGTTTTCAAATCGCGCTGAACTTCCGCATCATCAAAACGCCGTCCAATCAAACGTTTGACGGAATACAAAGTGTTGCCCGGATTGGTCACGGCTTGGCGCTTGGCGAGCAAGCCAACCAGACGCTCCCCATTTTTGGAAACAGCCACCATTGACGGCGTGGTGCGCATTCCTTCCTTGTTTTCCAAAACCTTGGGCTGGCCGCCTTCAATAATGGCAACACAGGAGTTAGTCGTTCCGAGATCAATTCCTAAAATTTTTGGCATATATTTTGTTGTCGGTTATTTATTATTTAGCAATGATGACTTTAGCCGGTTTAATAACACGATTGTTCACGCGATACCCGCTTTCCAACTCACGAATAACCGTTCCGGCTTCAACACCGCCAGCCGCTGACTCGCCAACTGTTTCATGAATAGCCGGATCAAACTTTTCTCCGGCCGCGATTATTTCCTGAACCCCCAAGCGCTTCAGCACCTCCGCAAATTCCGATGCGATATGAGTAATGCCGTCCCGCCAATTTTTTAAGGCCTCGCCGTCCCCGGTCGGCGCCGCCTTGATGGCCATTTTAAGGTGATCATAAACCGGTAAGAATTCTTCCACCACTTTTGCGAGCGCAAACGCTCCCATTTGCAAACGTTCATTCGTCACCTCTTTAAGCAGATTTTCATAATCCGCTTTGGCCCGTTTCCAGCCGTCTAAATATTCCTGTTCTCTGTTGTCTGTTGTTTGTTGTTTTTCTTCCGTCATATTTCACTTAATACCTTTAACAATCCGACCGCGCGATCATAATCCATCCGCATCGGTCCAAAGATGCCACAAACTTTCGCGCGACGCCGAGAACCGATCCGCACAATCACCATGCCGCACATTTCTCCGAGCGGATTGTCTTCGCCCAAAAGCACGCGCGGCGTTGCTTCCGCCAGTTCAAACAATTCTTCCGCGATTTCATCAAACCGATCAATCACTTCCGCCACGCCGGAGAGAAATTCGCGATCATTAAATTCCGGTTTCTGAAAAAGCCGCGACAAGCCGGTGTAAAAGAACGAGGAACTATCCAATCCCACCATCACTGCCGCATCCGTCAATTCCGAAAGCGTCTTGGCCATTTCTTTGTAAGTGTCCAAGCGAGCGCTCCGCCGCAATGAAGAGCGCAGAGATCGCGCCGCTTTTTCCGAAACCGCGGGCGACATCATTTCCTCCACATAAAAACGGTAGCCGGCTTCAGTGGGCACGCGTCCGGCTGAAGTGTGCGGATGCGAAAGCAAACCGGCGTCTTCTAAGGCCAAAAGTTCACTGCGCACCGTGGCCGAAGAAACGCCAAGCCCGCAGGTCTCCGCCAGGAACTCCGAACCGACCGGCTCGCCGGTCAACACGTGCATCTTCAAAACATGGCGTAAAATCGCCTTTTTTCGCTCATCCATACCGTAATTTGCCGTATGCCAACATTAGCACTCGGAAGTATAGAGTGCTAAAAAATAACTGTCAACCGATTAGCTGGCGCGTGGCTGTCTCGGCCTCGCGAGTAAAAAAACTAGTTATCATTTTCCACGTTGCTTTGAAAAAAATTTCCGGCATCGGATCCGGATCGGCGTCAACAAAGTACGCCAAACTTTTGAGAATGTGAGGTAAATTTTTCTCCTGTTTTACATACTGATGTAATGTCCGCAGAATCACATCCGCTAATGGTTCACGCCGCGTACAATACCAATAGAGATCAACAAAATCACGTTTCTTGCCGCGTTGACTAATAGCCACAATTTTCATTACGGCAATATCTTCCGGTGTCAAAATATGTACTGAGCCGCATCGAACACGTTTTTTTGAAGGAACAAAAAAAGGATAAGCAATGAAGCTTATCTTAGCGCCATAAAAAACGCCATAGAGCGTACCACGTTCGCGATGGGTCGTCACCCAATGTTCAGTAGCGAACAAATCGCGCTCTAAAGCATCTTCGTTAAAGGAACGGCGTTCCGTAAAAAAATCCAAATCAACTGATTGACGATGTCCGACGCTCAACGTCAGAGCTGTGCCGCCAGCGAGATACCAATCCTTGGCGAGCCAAGGTAATTTGATGCACTCCAAAAAAGCTTTCCGGGTAACACGTGGAAGTTTTTCCAGCCGAATATTTTCCGCGTCGCACGACTTCACCGTAGCATCAATGACCATAAAGCGCGTGATTTGGGATGGAGCGCGCGTGAAGTTTTGACCACGTCCTTAATCAGAGCCACCGGATATTTATTCCAAAGCCACTTCACTTCATCAGTATTCCCGAAGTCAAGAATGCGCTCAATGATGTAACGTGCGTTCTTTTTTTGGTCAATCTTGGCCGGATTAACATCCCAAAATAATGACCGGCGAAACTTAATTTTTTTTGTGCGCGCCTTGGCCATAATTTAATCCTCCTCTTCCCTCTTCCCTTTCCCGCCGCCCAGCTCCGAAAGCAAAACATTTTCCACAAAAATTCCGCGAGGATAAAAAATCCGTTCCAATTCTTCTTTCATTTCTTGTTCCACCTCATCTCTTTTGCTGGAGGCAATATCCGCATAAGTGTGGCGCGATGCAATCAACCTAAAACGCGAACGAATGGTTGGCCGGACAATCTTATCAACAAAGTCCTCCCCGATGTTCTGCCAGATGGCCGGAATCTGATGAATGTCCAAACGCAGAAGCACCGTGCCTTCAATTAAAATCTTTTTGCCGTCCGAGGTGGAAGCGCTGACCGGCTCGTCACCTAAACGGCGCACGTTTAATTCCGGATCAAAATTTTTGGAGATGCTGTATTCCAGCGTTTGCGTATTAAAAAGTTTGGCTCTCTGCCAAAACGGCACTTTCAAATGCAAACCCGGTGTCAAGACCTTTTTCAAAACACCGCGGCCTAAATCATAAACCGTCGCCACATATCCGGGCGGCACATGAATAAAAACACCCTTCAAAACATCCTCCACCACAAACGAATACATTAATTTATCCAGTGATTCTTCAGCCATATGAACTTTCCGTGGGACACGTCTAAGGGCAGAGCCCTTAGACGTGTCCCCTTTATATCTGTTATTTATGTCCGCTTTTTGCCGTACTCCAAAACAAGCGGCGCGCAAAAACCATTATATATGAAAACGCCAAGGTTGTTAAGATGAAGATGGATTTGACCATTGGCAGGTAATAAAGGATCATCACCGACACCGCCGGAAACAAAATCCAATACCACATATCCTTGGACACCACTTTTTCCTTGCTCATCCTAAACTCAATCCAAATTTCCGCAAAAAGCACAACTCCGACCGCCAACGCCCAATAAAAATTCTGCTCACCGATATTGGCGCCGTAAAATTCCGTATTGATTTTTCCCGGATAATCAATGAACGAATAAAGAACGGCCTGCAAACGTTGCCCGCGAATACCGGAGATGAAAACCTGATAAAGCAGAACCAAAACCAAACCTTGAATGCCGAGCATCACTGTTTTGGCCCACGGGCTGATGCGATATTTCCGCACCAAATCCCGCACGTGAAGTTTGGTGGCCACCGGATCTTTAGGAAATTCTGAACGGATCAGGCGAATTTTTTCCTTGAGCATCTCATAACGCACCTTGTTGCGTTCAGCAATAATGTTGATTGGCAAAAGGATGAGGCGCAAGGAAATGGTAAGAAGAATAACGGCCTTGCCGAGATTATGATCCGCGTAAGTGTTATAAAGGTAAATCAAAAAATTGAGCAAGGGCTCATAAAGATAGGCCGTCCAAAGGTGGGCAAGAAAGTTCATAACAACGATACCAATATACTAATGTGCACTAATTATACTAATCATCGGCGCCAAGGTAAAGGATTGACGACATGGCCTGCGCTTGCTACTATTTTTCAAGCAGTACCAACAAACAAGGGGGCAACATGCTGGCATCTCTGATTCAAGATAAAGATGAACACGATGGATTGGCGTTCATCACCTACGAGCTGGTCTGCGGCGTGTTAGAAGCGGAAGCAAACCTGTCCGCCCACGCCCGCCGAGAGAAGTGGAGTCCGCAAGAACGGATGAAGTGGGCAAATCAGTTGTCTGCCTACGGAGCGCGTGTGCTCGGCATCTATTCGCGGCAAGCGCGAATCAGTATGCAGTGCGAAGAGGCCGAACTGATCATCATCGTTGTGCGGCAAGGACGCGATTCGGCGCAACAGGGCTATATCTGCCCTGACGAAAAAACAAGGTGGCGTCTGATCGTCGCCCGCAGGCAAGATGGTGAGCATCATACGGCGGACATCGCGCTCTTCGCACTGCCGGACAAAGGCGCGGATCTCATCAGGCATTTGAAGCGGAAGAAACCGCAGGCACCAGCGCCGCCGTGGCTGAATGAGGGACAGAACGGCATTTTCTTGTGCGTCGGAACTCAGGCGCACGCTTAGAACAACTGAACCAAGGGGGCGAACTCGGGCCAACGCTCGAGTTTCGCTTTTTTACATCGCCGCAATTTGCGCCGCGCCCAATCATTTAAAAAGTTGCAAAAGAGAAAGTCCGCCGCCAATCGCAAACACGATGATCACCGCCGCCGCCAAAATTTCTCCGTGCGCCAAAGCAAAACGATGCGGTTCAATGTCTCCATGTCGGCGGGCGCGGACATAAATGATCGCCAAAAGAATCGCTTCCAAAGAACTGAAAACCGCGCCGGCGGCGCCAATCACCGTCACAAAAGAACGAACGCCAAGGATAAAAATCAAAAGCGGCGCCGCTAAAGTTAGAACCCAGGCCCACTCGCGCCCGACGCCAACATCCCATTCAAAGAGCCGTTTGGTGGAAAAAGCCACGGAAATGCCGGCTGTTAACATTGCCAAACCGGCAATTAAATTTCCAATCGCCATCGCGCCCGTTCCCAGAGCGCGACCGAGCCCAACCGTGGCCAACTCCGTGGTGTTCAAACCGGTCACACCGACGGCAACAATCGTGAAAAGCGCGAAGAGAATGATTGGAATCAAACTTCCCCAGATGATGGCGGCGCGAATTTTGCTTTGATGGCCATGAAAAAATCCTTCCAAGTGCGGCACGGCGTGAAAACCGGAAAGCGCAAATAAGACCACGCCATACGGCAAAAATAATTTTGAAAAATTTAGACCGCTTAAATTGACCGCCTGCACACGCGGCCCGGCAACCAACGCCAGCAGAATTATGAGCATCATCACGGAGGTACTCGCCGCCATTTCCACGCGCGTCACGCCTTTCAAATCAAAAAAGACCACCGCCGCCACGAGCGCAATAAAAAAATATGACCAAACATCCGGATGCCCGCCAAAAATCGCAGACCAGGTCTGCCCCTCGCCGATCATATAGGCGAGCATAGCCGACCATGCTAAAAATAAAAAAGTGGTGAGAAGAATTCCTTTTCCCCAGCGTCCTAAATATTGCGCGCCAAAACCGGAAAGAAAGCGAACGGCTCGCGTGCGCAGAGCAATCTCGCCGATCAAAAGATTCATGGTGAGCATCACCAACCCGAGCGCCACAATATAAAAAACGGTCAACCATAATCCGGCTCGGGCCGCCACAAAGGGAATCGCAAAAACGCCGGCGCCGATGATGGAGCCGGTCAACAATGTTACGCCTTTAAAGAGCTGGTTTTGCGGCATGAATAAGAGGGAAGGTCATTCCTGTTCGCTCGACACGGGTCCCGCGCCTCCGTCTGTCTGTTCGTGAAAGCAATGTGCAAATGACGTGTTCTCCAATCAAGAACGTCATTTGCACATTGCTTTCGCACCGATACTTCATTAAGGTGGCGCAAACCCATGTCTCGCGAACAGGAATGACCTTCCCGCCTGTCTATTATACCTCGTGCTGTAAAATCAGCGCCAAGTATCTGCCGAAACGCGTGCCATGCGTCGGCACGCGGACACGGCTTTGATCGGCGCGCATAAACGTCAAGGTCTCCTGCACCCGGCCTTTCTCATGCAACCTTTGCCACAAGTCCTCAAAGATGTGGGCCTCGCTCACAAAATCGCGCACACTTCTTTTTAATAATTCTTGTTGCGGGTAACGCAAAAATTTGCAGGCCGCGCGATTGACGTTCACAATTTCCCCGTCCGTTTTAATAATGATCAACGGTGACGGCACGGTGTTAAACAGTCCGCGATACTTTTCCCTTGAGGCCAGCACCTCGGAAATATACGCCTGCTGATCGGTTACGTCTTCACCAACGCCTTGCGAGCCGACAATTTTTCCGGCGCGATCAAACACCGGATGAAAATTCCAGCGCATATATTTGATGGCGCCATCGCGGGCGATGATTCTATTCTCCATTTTTCCGAACGGCTTGTCTTGATTAACAATCTGCCAAAAAACGCGCCACATTGTCCCGATGTCATCCGGAAAAACATATTGGGAAAAAGGCGTTCCCAACATTTCCGGCGGCGAAAAACCAAAAACGGCCAAGACGGCGTTATTGATATAGGTGAACTTGCCGCTGGCGTCGCAACGGAAAGAAACTAGATTCATTGTCTCCACAATCTGCTGATACCGGAACTCGGCGTCTTTGGCATGGAGTTGGGCCAAACGCTCCTCGTGGACATTATCAACAATAAAAATAACGGCCTCAACGAGGCCGTGAATCTTGAGCGGCAAAAGTTTCCGATGAAAATATCCGGTGAAGCCGTCGGCCGTTGTCCGCCGCACGTAAAGTTCAATGTTCGCTTCCCCGCTCGCAAAAACGCGCTCTATCCGCTCCATCACCCCCTCGTTCCGCAAATGGGGAAATTTATCCAACAAATTTTGGTTTAAATATTCGCCGCGATTGGCTCCTGTTGGTATGGCGCTCTGGTTGATGCAAATAATTGTCCAATCCTTATCCACGACCAAGAACGATTCACTTAAGCCGTCAAAAACGGCCTCATAGAATCGGACGGCCTCCTCTACCGTCTTAAATGGCGTCAGAGGGGTGTTCGACATACCCTGTCACGATGATAGCAGACCGCGAGGTTTTGCACAAGAATGGAATTGGCGATATGCGTCTTGTTTGGTAGCGCTTCGCCAATTCCAAAATCAACATCGTGTCCGTTTCAAAAATAGTGAAAAAAAGAACAGGACAGCGCTCATCATGACAACCGTCGGGCCGGAAGGCGTGTCAAACCAAAAAGAAAAAAATAATCCGGCCAGCAAAGAAATCAGACCTAAAAAAATTGACCAGCTCATCATCCCGCGAAAAGACGAAGCAATATTTTTGGCGGTCGCCGCCGGAATGATCATCAATGATCCTATCAAAATCACCCCCACCAATTTTATTCCAATCGCCACCGCTACCGCCAAAAGCGCCATAAAAACATATTCCAAAACAATAACATTAACACCGGAGACGGCCGCCATTTCACGATTAAAAGACAAAAGTAAAAGTTTGCGGCCGATGACCGCGAGCGCCGTGAAAACGGCGACGGCCAGAATTATTGAAACAATCAGATCAATCTTATCCACCGCCAAGATGTCGCCAAACAGATAACCAAAAAGATCCACGCGAAACCCTTTGAGCGAACGCAGAAGAATGACACCGGCGGCAATGGCGACCGAAAAAGAAACGCCAATGGCCGTATCCATGGAAATTTTTTCCCGCGCCATCCGCGCCATGGCTAAAGCGACAATGATGCAGACAATGATGGCGCCAATCAAGGGATGAATTCCCAAAAGCAATCCGAGGGCAATGCCAGTCAATGAAGCATGCGCAATGGCGTCGGAAAAAAACGCCATTCGCCGCGCCACCACAAACACGCCCAAAAGTGAAGCGGTGGAAGCAATAGCCAGGCCGGCGATCAAAGCGCGAACGAAAAATGGATAAATCAACGGATTCATAAACGGCCGAAAATTTAGTGTGTGCGATGATGCCCGTGACTGAAATGACTGACGTGTTCTCCGTACATCTGTTTTAAGGTGCCGCTCGTCAAAACTTTAGTCGGCACGCCGCGGCATAGCATATTCTTGTTGATGCAAAGCACTTCATCGGCAAATTTGAAAACAACATCCAAATCATGGGAAATCAAAAAAACCGTGATCCGGCCGCGCTCCGCCAGATCATGGATCAAACTGTAAATTGTTTCCCCGCCGCCAACGTCAATCCCGGAAGCCGGCTCGTCCAAAAAAAGCATTTTCGGCTTGCCGGACAAGGCGAGCGCGAGCATCACCCGCTGAAGCTCGCCACCGGAGAGATCGCCAAGGCGACTCGCCGCCAAATGGGAGGCGCCGAGCAGGGATAGGGCCTTTGGCACGTCAATCGCGCGGCCGCGCATCGCGATAAAAATTTCAGTCACCGTCAAAGGCACGGTGCGGTCAAAGTCCAGTCGCTGGGGAACAAATCCGAGCGCCGCGGGCTCATGCCATTCTACTTGCCCTTCGTAAGGGACAAGCCCCAGCACAGCGCGCATCAAAGTGGTCTTGCCAGCGCCATTTGGTCCGACCAAGGCCAAAACCTGCCCTTCAAAAATACTAAAAGACACATCATCCACGATGACGTTCTGACCAAACTTCACCGAAAGATGTTCAACGGTGAGAAGCGGATGCATTGGAAGCCGTTAACAGTCCTATCTGGTCACGATTATCTCCGGCGTGGTTCCGCCCTCTGCTTCCGGGCCGCAGGCGCCAATCGTGACGCGATCAGTGGAACTGCGATAAAAATAATAAAGCGTGTCCGAATCCGTGCCATTTACCGGATCTTTGGGAATTGAAGCAATGTAACGATCAACCAAACCAACGGACATATCCAAATGCGCGCTCGTGGCCGCGGCCGTGCAACTACCCGCTCCTGCACCGGTGCCAATCATATAACGCGTCGCCGCGCTCGTGCCAAAAGGTGTGCCGCCTTTATTATCGGCAATATAATTCAGATAGGCGTTCAAAATGGCATTCACATTTGCCGCGCGAGTAGCGTTGTTGCTGGAATGAATGCGGCGCACGGGATCAACGGCTACATAAATTATGACCGCCAGAATGGCGATCATGGCGACAACAATAATGAGCTCAATCAAGGTAAAGCCCTTTGGTGAACCTGTCTTTTGTCGCGTCAATTTCACGATAGCCAACAATGAACTCTGAAGACGCATAAACAACAAATACTCATCAAGTATAGCACATCAATAACGCAAAGGGACAGGTTTCTAAACCTGTCCCCATTTCTCTCCCCGCAAAATTATCTTTGTACAAAGATGACCGGAGTCGTTGTGCCTTCTGCTTCCGGATCGCAGGCGCCAATCGTCACACGGGTGTTTGTGCTTTTAATATAGTAGTACCGCGTTTCCGTGGACATACCGGTTACCGGATCATAAGGAATTGAGGAAATGTAATTGTCAACCAAAGAGCGCAAATCAATTTTCAAGGTTGTGGCGGTTGCGGCACAGGTCCCGCCGGTGCTACCCTGACCGATCATATAAGCCACATTGGAAGTTGTGGAGGTTACATGCGTGCCTTTATTGTCAGCAACATAGTTTAAGTAAGCGTTCAAAATGGCATTGACATTGCTGGCGCGATTGGCGTTATTGGCGGCATGAATACGTCTTGACGGATCAACGGCGACAAAGATAATCAAGGCCAGAATGGCAATGATGGCCATCACGATGATTAATTCAATCAGCGTGAAACCTTTCTTAATTCTTATGTTAAGCATAAGTTATTTTGTTATTTATTAATTTTAATTATCTTTGAACGCTGATAATCGGCGTTGTTGTTCCTTCTGTTTCTGGATTGCAGGCGCCAACGGTGACACGGCCATTAGGACTTTTATACGACCAGTAACGGGTTTCGTCCGAATTTCCCGTTACCGGATCATAAGGGATTGAGGAAATATAGTTGTCCACGAGCGCAGTCAGCACTAATTTGGCTGAAGTGGTTGTTGCCGCGCAAGTTCCGGCGCCGGCTCCGGTGCCGATCATATAAGTAACTCCGGAAGAAGTTGAAGTTACATGCGTCCCTTTGTTATCCGCAACATAGTTTAGATAAGCGTTCAAAATGGCATTGACATTGCTGGCGCGGTTGGCGTTATTGGCGGCATGAATACGTCTTGACGGATCAACAGCGACAAAGATAATCAAGGCCAGAATGGCAATGATGGCCATCACGATGATTAATTCAATCAGCGTGAAACCTTTCTTAAAGAACTTTTCGCTCATAAATTTTTCTTAATAAATGGTTTTAAAGGTTTAAAGTTATCCCCACCCGAAATGTATTATATCATAAGATCCATAACTGAACCTAAAAAACTGTGGAGAACTATGGCCTGTGGGAAACTATCGCTGAACGCTAATTGAGGGGGTCAACGTGCCTTCTGTTTCCGGATCGCAGGCGCCAACCCTGATGCGACCGTACGGACTTTTATAATAATAGTAACGTGTCTCCTCACTATTACCGCTTACCGGATCATAAGGCAACGTTGTGAGATATGAATCCACAACTCCGGTGAGCACGACTTTAGCCGAGGTGGTGCTGGCCGCGCAGGTTCCGGAGCCGCCGCCGGTGCCGATCATATAAGTAACTCCGGAAGAAGTTGAAGTTACATGCGTCCCTTTGTTATCCGCCACGTAGTTTAGATAGGCATTCAGAATGGCGTTCACGTGCGATGCGCGGGTGGTATTGTTGGCGGCCTTAATGCGGCGCGAGGGGTCAATGGCCACAAAGATAATCAACGCCAAAATGGCTATAATTGAAATCCCAACAATAAGTTCAATCAAAGTGAACCCGGCCTGAAGAAATGAACGATTCATAAAAACTGCCGACCTTGAAAGTTGTTTCACTATACCTCTCCTCTACCGGCTAACACTGATGACCGGTGTTGTTGTCCCCTCTGACTCTGGTGTACAGCCGCCAATGGTAACCCGGCCGTTCGGACTCTTATAGTAATAATACTTTGTGGAATTACTATTGCCGTTCACCGGATCATAAGGAATGCTCGTGATATAAGTGTCAACAAGACCGGTTAAAACCACAATATCCGACGTTGAAGACGCGGTGCAACCGGAAGTGGACCCACCAATCTGACCAATCATATAAGTTGTGCCCGAGGAAGTGGAAGTTACATGCGCTCCTCTATTGTCCGCGATATACGTCAAATACGCATTTAAAATAGAATTAATGTTCACGGCGCGCACGGTGTTGTTGGCGGCATGAATTCTCCTCTGGGGATCAATGCCGTTAAACACAATCAATGCTAAAACAGCAAGAATAGCCATGACGATAATCAACTCAATCAGCGTAAAACCTCTGACGGTAGACCCTTTAACCATAAAAAAATCATTAATCGTAAGAAAATTCAAACGGACTAATTTTCATAACTCCCCAACCAATGTGCTGAAGAGCCGCACCCAATGCTCCAGTATACAGCATGGGAAAGGCCTGATCAAATGAAAGCCACGAGGCCACGCGCTCCACCGTCCTACCAGTGTTGCTCTGGACATACTCGGAAAAACTTTTGAGCTGGGCTCCGCCGCCGGTCAAAATAATTTTGGAAATTTGGACGCCAAAACGACGTTCATAATAGGCCATCATCTGCGTCATTTTTTTCATAATTGGCTGAATTTCCCTTTGTAAAATGAGAAAAAGCTTGCCTTTGAGGGCTTCCGGGTCAAGCCCATTTTCAATATTAGTTTCTTCAGCGGCCTTAAGCGTTTTACCCAACTGTTTTTGAATGGCGCGAGTCAAATGGTTGCCGCCAACGGCCAAAGAGGCGCTTAAGACCACCCCGCTCTTATCCACAAGCATGAGCATCGTTCGCTCGCCGCCAAAATCTAAAATCAAAAGCGGCTCTTCCGGCAGATCACTGATGGCAACGTTCAAGAGAGCCAGCTGTTCGGGGACAAATTGACGGACTTTGAAGCCGGAGACCTCGGCGAGTTTTTGGTAACTGGTGATAATCTTCGCCGGGACGGCAAAATAATTTACCACGGCGCCGTCATCGGTAAAGAGCGGTTCGGACCAGGCGTCCCAAAATTCTTCACGGACTAACGGAATTTTTTCGGTACCGCTTGTTCGCACGATTTGTTTAACGTCTTTTTTGGCTACATCAGATGGCACAGAGACGATGGTAGAATAGAGATGCGTTTCCGGAATAATCATGGTGATGCCCCGCTCGGCAATTGGTTTTGGCCGGGCGCTCGCAAAGACATTTTGGAGCAGGGGCATGACGCGATCCGGCCGGACAATGTCCCCGTGCGAGACCGCGCCCGGCTCAAGAAGAATGCGGCCAAGGCCCGTAACCTTGACGGAATTCAAAAACTCTCTGACGGCCACAATTTCAATGGACGTGTCAGAGAGATCAAGACCAACGGCTTGTTCGGGAACGAGCTGGAGCATAACTTGCAGATGCCTCGGGCGGGGCCGTCCCTTATGGAGAGACGCGTTGCCATGAATTGAATCTAATGTCCGGATTAACTTTGGAGAGATCAATATTTTCCCTAACACTAAAAGTGTTCACGGTGGAAGAGACGCTAAAGGTGCGTTGCTGACCGTTTTTTGTCACCGCGCCAATCTGACAGGCGCCGTTCCCAATGGTCAGCGTTTCATTGCCGCCGTATTGCGAACTGTTCTTTAACTTTTGAAGCGCCCACTCCACACACCCGTCGGCGGCCGCGGCCGCTTCTTCATATTTTTCACCAACAAAAGCATTCTGCGTTTCCTGGATGCCAATCAGATTTGCCGAAACGGTAATTGTCAAAACTGCGGCGCCAACAAGAATAATGGAAATAATCGCCGCCGCTCCTTTAGGATACCACGATTGCCGAAAGAATGTCATACTTCAATTTTTGCGCGCTGTTACCGACGTGTCCCAATAAACGGCATAAATAAAATCAGAACTATTGTTCGGATCAGTGAGGCCGGATCTAAACTGCAGACGCAAGGTGGGCGTGGTATTTACCGAAAGATTATAGAAATAAGGAGCATCAAAAGTTACTCTTGATGAGGTCAAGGTGGTCGTTGCTCCATTCCCTTCTTTGATTGCCACCGCGCCATTGGATACTTCAAAACTTGTCGGATTAAGGGTGCTTGATGCCATCCGCAATTGAAAAAACGCGGCGGCGGTGCTGGTGGCCGGCGATAAAATATATTTGCTGTTGACGATTGCCGTTTCCATCCGACGCAAAATATGGCGCGCCTCCTGATTGATGTCGCTGATAGAATTATTTTTGGCGCGCGCGAGCATTACATTGACGGCAAAAGTTACGAGCGCGGTCATAAATAAACTAATCATCGCCACATAGATGATCACTTCAATTAGAGTAAAACCGCGCCGCATATTATAAAATGATGTTATTGACGGCAAAACAGTGATTATTATTGGAACTGGAAATGTACACATAATTGCCGCTCACAAACGTATCCGTGCCGTCCGTTGCCGGGTCAAGATCATTTGATAACAAGAAAGACGGATTAGTCGGATCAGTAACGGTAACTGTGCCCAGACCTTTTGTCTGCGAGGCCACGCCGACATAAGCGTGTCCAGTCCCGTCTAAATAAACGCCTTGACCGCTCCCTTGAACATCAACTTGCGCCGTAAGCGACGGCGCCAAAGGATTGCTGACATTAACGATCGCCAGACCATTTGAGTTGCTGGCCGCGCTAACATAAGCATACCCGCCAGCAACATAAATACCGGTGCCGAACGCACCCACATTCGTGGAGTTCAAATAAACCGGCGCGGTCGGCGCTGTCACATTCACAATGGCCAAGCCCTTGATTGCGCTCGCCACACTCACATAAGCATAATTGCCGTCAATAAAAACACGATTGCCTCGCGCCTGAACATCAACGGTTGCCGCCAAGCTCGGAGCTAAAGGATTCGTGATGTTTATAACAACGAGACCGCCCGATACGGAATTTTGCGCGATGTAGGCATAATTTCCGGATACAAAAATACCGTTGCCTATATTGCCGATATTGAGGGTTGCGACCAGAGAGGGTGTGGCTGGATTGGTTACGTCAACGACCGCCAAACCGGCGCTGGCATTATCAACCGCCACATAAGCGTAGTTTCCGCTCACATGCACGCCCTTGGCCTTCCCCCCAACGTTGACCGTAGCGATTGACGATGGCAGTTGCGGATCAGTAACGTCAAAAATCAGTAACCCTCCACCGGCCGTGTTAATCGCGACATAAAGATAATTTCCGGAAACATAAACGTCATTTCCAACGGCGCAGTCGCCGACAAAAACGACTTGAACGTTTTGCGCCCTTGGCCAATTATTGAGATAACTGGCCAGCGCCACCTCGCGGCTGATACCGGTGATTGACGGATACGTTGAAGAAGAAGTTACATACGCCCGATCAGCGTCAACTAAATTTACCCGCACGGTGCGAACATAGTTTCCGCCATCAAGAGAATTGCTCGCGCCGGAAAAAGCCCATTGGCCGGTGCTCGTGGTTACACCGTGGTTGCCTGGCGTTATGTAGGCGAATGACTGATCGCGAATCTGCCGCGCCGCCTCCAAACCCTCCAAGGCATAAGATACGGCCACTGATTTCCGCGAGGCCTCGCTATTGGTCAACGTATTCCAAACGACCAGAGTAATGATCGTGGTCATCATGAGCGCCAGCACGGCCAGACCCAAAATGACTTCAATCAATGAAAAACCCTGAACGCGCCTATTTTTAAAAATCAGTCCGTCCATAGCCGTTTACGGAAATGTTTAAAGACGTCCCATCGGTTGCCTGAATGGTGGTCGTTCCGGTTGTGTCCGGTTTGCCGGTAAAGGTCTGAAAGATAAATCGTGTTGGGCCGCTTAAAGAACCGACGGCGGACAGATCAGTCGTTTCGTCAAAGTCCGTGTTGCGCGTTGCAAAATTTGTTCCTCGGAAAAGAGTGATGGTGCTGGTGGTAATATCAACGCCCCAAGCCGATTCTCTATCTTGAGAAAAGGCGCGATATTGCGCGCGACGCAGGGCGTTCACATAACCATAACGGGCGGCGTCCAAGTAACTGGCGCGAAACCATCCGAAAAATGACGGAAATATGGAAAGAACCAACCCCATAAAAAGTATCAAAACAAGAATGATTTCAAGCATCGTCATTCCTTTTTGATCGGAAAGAATTTTTTTTATTGTCATGGGATAGATACGGTGAGCGGCCTTGAGCTCTTATCTCTTAATTGACGCCGTCACTTTGTAAATCGGCGTAATAATGGCAACGGCCACAAAGCCGACGACAAACCCAATGACAATTAAGAGAAGCGGTTCAACCACCGTGGAAAGATTTTTTGTTGCCGTGTCCACTTCATTCTCATAAAAATCAGCCAAATACAAAAGGGTTTTTTCCATGGAACCGGTCTGTTCCCCCACGCCAACCATCCGACTCACAAACTTGGGGATAAGGCGCGGGTGGAGCGTTAGTCCAATTGACAGCGGATCGCCGCGGTTAATGATGGGCATCGCCGCTTTGACGGCTTGGCGATAAACGTAATTGGTGAGCACCTCGCTGGTGATGGCCAGCGCTTGATCAATCGGCAATCCGGATTGCAGGAGAGTGCCGAGGGTGCGGCAGAATCGCGCCATATTAATTTTCAAACTTAAACTTTTGAAAAGCGGCGTCACCAGAATGATTCTATGAGTAATCGGCTTAACAAATCTTTGCCGCAAAAGCCAAATAAACGCCATCACGATTAAAACAAAACCGACGATGATCCACAAGCCATATCGCTGAAAAGATCGCGCCAGAAAAAGAAGAATTTTGGTGGAGAGCGGCAAGTCAATGTTCAAACTTAGAAACAGATTGGAGAGTTGCGGCAAAACAAAGTAGGCCAAAGCAAAACCCAGTCCAACGGTGGCCACCAGAACCAAGGTTGGGTACATCATGGCGCTCCTCACCCGTTGACGCAGTTCCTGCTCTTTGGTGAGCTGGACGGCAAGCTGTTCTAATGATGAATCCAATGTGCCGGATGCCTCACCGGTCCTAATCACCTGGACAAAAACTGGCGAGAAAACTCGCGGGTACTTGGCAAGCGCCATGGCGAGCGGCTGACCGGAACCGACGGTCGCTAAAATGTTCGTCAGAATTTTTTTGAACTTGCCGACGGCTTGATCCTGCAAAATAGCCAACCCGTCAACCAGTGTAATGCCGGCCCGAATCATCACCGAAAGATTTTTAGTGAAAAGAAGTTTTTCCAAATGCGAAACCGTGCCGTGCGAGAGAAACCATTCCAGCGCTTGCTTCAGTTTATTCGGCGGCCGGAACTGATCAAAGGCGCCGCCGGAAGGTTTGCGCCCCGGAACGACCGTGGTTGATTTTGGCAACTCGGCGAGCGATGATTTGATTGTTAAGTGTTTTTTAAGAGCCATAGAGGGAAAAAATTATTCTTTGACCGCTCGCAATACTTCTTCAAGCGTCGTTTCACCATTCAGCACTTTTTTGACGCCATCCTCAATCATCAGGGTCATTCCTTCGGCGACGGCCGCGACGCGCAACTGATCGGCATCGGCGCGATCAACAATCAGCTTGCGCATTTTTTCACTGATGACCATAACTTCAAAAAGCGCCAAGCGTCCGTGGTGGCCGGTATGGCCACAAACGGCGCATCCTTTGCCGCGATAAAGAACGGTTGATTTGGCTTCCTTGGCGCCGGCCTTTTTGAAAAGAGCGACAATTTTCGGATCACGATTAAGCATTCGCATTTCATCTTCATTCGGATTATAACTGAAAATGCAATGCGAACATATTTTGCGAACGAGACGCTGGGCGATAGCAACGTTAACGGTGGAGGCAACCAGAAACGGTTCAACGCCCATATCAAGAAGGCGCGGCAAAGTGGTGGGCGCGTCATTGGTATGCAAAGTGGAAAGCACCAAGTGTCCGGTCAAAGCGGCGTTCACGGCAATGCCGGCCGTCTCGGCATCGCGAATTTCTCCGACCATAATAATATTCGGATCCTGGCGCAAAATGGAACGCAAGCCGGAGGCAAAAGTCAGATTGGTTTTGGGATTCACTTGAATCTGATTGATGCCGGTCATCTGGTACTCAACCGGATCTTCTATGGTGGAGATATTGCGCTCGCGCGTATTCAAAATCTGAAGCATGGCGTAAAGTGTGGTGGTCTTACCGCAGCCGGTCGGGCCGGTGGCCAGAATCATTCCCCATGGTTTGTTCATCTGATCGCGCATAACTACCAAATCCCGCTCGCTTAAACCTATCTCTTCCAAGGTGAAACGGCGCGCCTTCTCCGCTAAGATGCGCATCACGACTTTTTCTCCAAGAACCGTCGGCGCGACCGACACGCGCACATCAACGCGCTGGCCATCGGAGTTGAATTGAAGTTTGCCGTCTTGGGCGGAAGCATGCTCGTCCGTACGGAGCTTGGAAAGAATTTTCACGCGCGTAACCACAAAATCGTGAATATTTTTTGGGAGATTAACCATATCATGCAAGATGCCGTCTATGCGGTAACGGACCAGCGTCTTGTCTTCAAAGGGCTCAATATGAACGTCCGAGGCCTTATTGACATAACCGTATTCCAAAAGTTTATCCACCACGGTGATGACCGGCGTTTCCCGTTCTACACCCGAGGCCGCAGTTTTGGCGGCGGCGGCAATGATATCTTTAAGTTCTTCACGGAGTCCGCGGCGATAGCGGTCCAATGATTCACTGATGTCTCGTTCCGTCGCAAAATACGGCACAACATTATCGCCGGTTTTTTTCTCCAAAAGCAGAATCGCGCCTAAATCTTCCGGATCAGCCATGGCCACATGCAAGCCGTCTTTGCCCAGTTCAAAAGGGATGGCGCGCAAAGCGCGAGCGGCATTTTCCGGAACAAGTTTGAGGAGAATATCACTGGCCACGGTTTTGCGAAGATCAACAAAGGGGTATCCTTTGGCGTCAGAAAGAAGTTGCCCCAAATTTTCATCCGGCAAATAATTGCGGGCGACGATAACGTCAATGATGTTTTTGTTATCGCGTTCAGCTTCGGCTTTGGCAATGGAAAATTGTTTGTCGGAAATGAACTCCGGCTCAACCAGAATTTTTTTTAGTTCTTGTTCGGTGAATTGAAGGGGCATACTATCTCCTGTTTTACACTATTTCCGCGCCAATGTTTCTCGCACCAACTGCACCACTTCCTCCAGCGAGTGCTCGGCTTTGACTAAGTATCCAGCCGCGCCCAAGGAAAGTCCGCGTTTGATGTCATCATCTTGTCCGAGATTGGAAAGAATAATCACCGGTACGTTTTTAAGGAGCTTATCCTGTTTCATTTCCGCCAAAGCGGTGAAACCGTTTTTCTTCGGCATGATCAAATCAAGGAGCATGAGGTCCGGATGTTTTTCCGTGGCAAAACGAACGGCTTCATCGCCGTCCATGGCCGGAATGACTTGAAAACCTTCCTTACCCAATTTTGATTGGTACACCTTCATGAGGAACTTATCATCCTCGGCTACCAAAATTTTTGAAGGCATAAAGGACGCTTAGCGCGAAACCGCACAAAACCCCTACCCCGTCGGAGCAGAGAAAGGACACTTGGTCAGTATAACAAAATGACAGCGGGACAGCCAGACAATTATTCAACGACCAGCGCTTTTCGTGCTATGATGAACGTAGTAGTATGTTCATTTTTCGGCCCGTGCATCTACGGCGTATCCGACAGATTGTCGGCGTTTTTTATCATTTGGGATTCGGGACTTGGATCCGCGCCATGAAAATGCGCCATCTGATTCCTCTCCGAACGCGATTGTCCCGCGCCGCTCATGAAAACGATCTGCCAAAAAATCTGCGGCTGGCTTTGGAGCAATTGGGAGGCGGATTTGTGAAGCTGGGGCAGATGCTTTCCATCCGCGCTGATCTGATCGGGTTGGAAACGGCGCAGGAGTTGCGGCATCTTCAGGATGAGGTGGCGCCGTTTCCCTCCGTGGCGGCCGCGGCGGCCATTGAACGGGAACTGCAGGCGCCGCTCACCAAATTTTTTAGAAAATTTGATCCCGCGCCGGCCGGATCAGCGTCGCTCGCGCAAGTGCATCGCGCGGTTTTGAAAAATGGAGAGATGGTGGCGGTAAAAATTCTGCGCCCGGGAATTGAAGAGCTCGTTAAAGAAGATATTCTCCTTTTGCGCTGGCTGGCGACACAAATTGAAAAACATCTCCCCGCCGCCCGCCCCTTTCAGCCGATCAAAATCATTGAAGAGTTTGCCGAATGGACTCTCCGTGAGCTCAATCTCGCGAATGAAGCCACCAATATCGGACATTTCCGGGCGCTCTTTGCCAATGAGCCCGCGGTTTATATTCCGGCGGTGCATTGGAACCTGACGACGCGGCGTCTGCTCACCACGGAATTCAGCCACGGAATCCCCATTGATGATTTTTCGCGTTATCGCGCCATCAAATGTTCACGGACGGCGGTGGCCAAATTGGGCACGGAAATTGTTTTCCGGCAATTTTTTGAATTCGGTTTTTTTCACGGCGATCCCCATCCCGGAAATTTTTTTCTGAAACCAAAGAATGTCATCTGCCTGCACGATTTCGGCATTGTCGGACATTTGGAGACGCCGATACGCCGCGAGCTGATCAGTTGTCTTGTAAATTTTTTGGAACATAACGAAGAAGGCGTCGTCAAACACTTACTCCACTTGGCCAAGACCAATGAAGCCGCGGACGTGAACGGTTTTAAGCAAGATGTTTCCGCCATTCTGGACAAATGGTTTTACAGCCCAACCGTCGGCGAACGTATCTCCACAGCATTTTATAAAACCGTCATTGTCGGCGCCAGCCGCGGCGTGATTTTCCCGCCGAATATTTTACTTTTCGCCAAAGCGGTGATGACCATGGAAAGCACGGCTCTGCTTCTTGACCCGAAGTTTGATATTGGGAAA
The DNA here is from genome assembly GCA_015661005.1 of Candidatus Magasanikiibacteriota bacterium. Taxonomy (GTDB): domain Bacteria; phylum Patescibacteriota; class Patescibacteriia; order Magasanikbacterales; family JACTTX01; genus JACTTX01. The sequence goes on along the minus strand of JACTTX010000001.1, from coordinate 16,716 downwards.
GCGCTCCAGCCGTATCTTCAACGCATCATGGCCATTGAATTCAAGCCGGAAAAATTATTGCAACAGGGACGGGAAATACTCTTGGACTCCGCCAATTTCTTTGAGGAACTGCCGGAAGCGGCGCGAACGCTCATTAAACTCGCGCGCCAGGAACAATTTGGCGTCAAGCTTGATACCTCTGAATTCAGCGCGATCAAAAAAGAAATTGATCGCCAGGCCGATATCAGAATTCTCTCATTGATTTTAGTCGCTGATCTCCTAGCGACAGCGGTGCTTCTCCATCTGGAAGGCGTGCAAAAAATTATCGGCGTGCCGTTGGGGTTTGCCGGCGTCATTATTGCCGCCGCTCTCTCTTTTATTGTTTTGATGAAACTGCGCAAAAACGCGGAATGAATCTCAAATAGTCAAGTTTTCAATGCACCACATTGTTAATAACTTGACAATTCTGCCGCCCCTTGGCCATCCCCGATCTTGATATCCAAAACCGTCCAAGTCCCGGCTTCTTTGATAAGCCAGTATTCCACCTTTGCCTTTCCGCCGTCAGTCGCAATTAAAGTCCCACTCATCCGACCGACATTATTTTGGACGGATCGTGAAGAAAAAGAGGCGCTCTTATTATTTTTGAGCGCCGGGTGATCATCAAGGTATTTCTTGAAATCATCGCGAGTCACGACACGGCGAAGATCAACGGCGTTCAAGGCATACGCCGTTTCATAGTCACCGGCCGAGATAGCCGCTAACTGTTTCAGAGCAACTTCTTTAATGCCGCCGGTTGCCCAAAAAGCAACACCAACAATCAGACCGACCGCCGCCGCGAGTCCGATCAAAATCTTGACAAGCTTGGACATATTCGCGAACTATTTGCAATCCGGACACTTTTCCATTTTTCCGGCTTCGCTGCCCATTCCCTTGCAACAGCCACGATGCAATCCTCCGCAAATAAGCGCGGCCACAAAACCGTAAACAAAACTCAAGACGCCGCCCAAAACCAAACTCATGGCATCATAACCTTTGAAGCCGGGGAAAGCCAGCTTTAAAAGGTTGGTATGTAATTCAACCAAAACCGGCTCCGAGAGGAATGAACCCCAGACCAAACAAACGACATAAAGTATCACAATAAAGAAACCGAGAAAGGCCGCGTGTTTTGAGATTGATCCTTTCATAAAAAATGAATTAAATGAATAAGTTGGTTAGGTCTTTTTGGGCGACATCCTATTTCCGCTTGGCGCCGCCAACTTTTTTCCGCAGAGCATTAAACTCTCTCTGCGTGGTGGCGCTCATCATTTTAAGAGCGTCATCCGCCGCCTTCTGTGCGGTCTTCAGAAGCGCTTGCAATTCCTTCTCTCCGCGCTTGGCAATTTCCGCCCGCAGTTTGGCTTGATTATTCCAAGCCGTCTTCCCTTCTTTGGCCAGTGCGCTGATTAATTTTTCCGCGCGTTCGCGGGCGAGCGCCGCCAGCCCCAAAGAAAGGAGCACGGCCTCATTTAAAGATGTGGTTTTTTTAGGCATAGATGTTTTTTAGATTTAAAAACGTGGAATTATCTCTGCTCTTTTTGAGCAAGAAGTTTCACCCAAACATAAATTAACAATATCTGCACCCAAAACATTAGAACATTGACGGCTCGCGCCCCTGGACCGGTCCAGCCAGCGGCCAGATAGAAATTAGCATTCATCAGCAGTCCGCCCAAAAGAGCAATGAGCGAAGCAATTAAAGCCAGACGGCGGATTGCGGCGCTGGAAACATAAAGGAAGACCAAGGTGGAAACAATGAGCACGATGCCAATCGCGATCTGACTCCATTCCACGGTATAAGCGAATGCTTTGGCGTTTTGACTGGCAAAGCCCAGAAGAAAACTTTTATACCATGGAAACGGATTTTGACCGGCAAAAAATCCGAGCGTTCCTTGAATCCCATCCACAAATTTAGGACTGGAAATTTTTTCCCAACCGGCCGACCACCATTCATAAGCAATAACCGCCTGAATGGCCCCAAGTCCCATTAACCCAAGACCAGCGACGCTATACTTGTCATTGGGTTCGTGAACCCCCATTTGTTTCATTAAACCGCATTTGCCGGTAACGGCCTCTCCCAGAGAGAAAATGGCAAAGAGCACAGAGAGAATTTGCGCCGACGCGGACTTATAAAACTGCCAGGCCGCAAAAAGAAAGAATAATCCCAAAAGAACGCGAATCAGGCGTTCAAAACTATTAAGATTTTTTTTCATAAAATTAATGAATAAATGTTTGCGCTAAATGGCGCTTTTTGAGTATTATATCCCATTTTGCCCGGTCAAGCCAAAAGTTATGCACCGTTAAAGCAGATAATCCTCATTTACGTCTGGATGAAACACCTTGCTCAAAAAGAGCAATGATTTTACCACATTAATACCCGCCGACGGTACTTAAACAATTAACGACCCCCGGCTAGGACATTTTAATTTCCCGCAAACTAGGACATTTTAATTTCCGTTTGACAGCACGGACTCGGACTTGACAATTTCACACCTGCAACTTACACTTTACGCCACGGTTAACCAAAGGAGGCCGCAATGAAACCGTTTGACTTATTTAGTTTGTCTGCCAAGTACGTTCGCACAACCGGCGCCGCCGTGCGACGGCGTCGGGACGTGATCGTATCGCGTCTGAATGAGAGTTACTTGCTCCCGCCAGACGCAGAATTGGCTTGCCAGGGTGAGTTAGCCGAGTTGGGAATCAACGCGGATCCAACGCTCATTCGCCACGATGCCAATCTTTACCGACAGGCATTCCTGTGTCTTAGCGGCACGGAAAAAATATCGAGTGACCAGTTCAGACGCGCGATGCGGGAGAACGAACCGCTCATATGGTTGCTGGAAGAAGGGCTAACTTGGCCACTGATCTTGACGAGACGTTGCGAAGAGCTGGAACGGCGACTTGGCGAGCGGGCCGAGCAGGTGGGGCTCGCGAGCGCGCTTGAACGGCTCGCAAAAGCGAGAGAGAGAATCCTTCAGCTTGAGAGCGCTCTGCGGCGAGCCGAAGAAAAAAACACCAATCGGGAACTTTCCACCGATCAACCGCCAGCGCCAAGTGAGGAATCGGATAGCGTTCCGTCAAATATGCCACGGGTCAGCATATTTTACGGCGAACGTAGAATCACATACGGACCGAAATTCCTCTTCGCTTTTCACAGGTTGGATAAGGCCGAACAAGAGCAGGTCGCCAAGGCCGTACGACTTCTGTCGAAACTTGGACATGAAGTTTCAGGACTGGTCTGCCGACGTTACAAACGCCAAGTGGCCGAAATCATTCCGAAAGGCGCCAATACGGCACGAGCGAACCAGGAGTTGCGGATCGTTTGGTCGTTGAACGATGATGATGAGGGCAATCCCCGACTCCTCTTCCACAACATCTTCCGCCGCGGCGACGGTCAGCTACGTTTCCGCGAGCGATAACACAACGAAGAACCCGCAGGGCCACAACGCCAGGCGGGTTCTTTTCATTACGAAGTGCAGGCGGAACATCTCTTGTTTAGAATCTGTATGTGTTATCCGATCGCCGTTCCACGGCAATGATAATGTTTTCCGAATTTGGCATCCGACGAAAAATGATCCGAAAGTCGCCCTTACGCAAGCGATACACATCATCTCGTCCTTTAAGTTTTTTCAAATCATGCCCGATCAAATCGTTATCCTGTATTAGTCTAATCACATCCGTCAATTGTTTTTGTTCTTTTGACGACAATCGCCGCAATATCTTGAAAATCCGATCGGCCATACATCAAAGAGATTTGAGTATTTTCAAAAGTTCGCTTGCCGGGATGCCGCCTTTACGAAACTTAGTAAAATCAATCACCGTCTCCCACCCTTCTTCCTCGACAGGAACGATGCGAAAAAGCGGCAGGGATCGTTTGGTCACAATAAGTGTCTCGCCCTTAGTGATACGCCCGGCATACTTCGCCACATCTTGACGAAACTCTTTTAATGGAATGAAATTTTTCATAGATGAACTTTAGTTCATCTTAAGTTAATCATAAGAATCAACTTTTGTCAAATTAAGCAAAGCTTTGACTTGTTGCAACTGGCAGGGGCGGTAGGAATCGAACCCACGATAAAGGTTTTGGAGACCTCTGTGATACCACTTCACCACGCCCCCGTATTTACCTCTCACCATTCCTCAACGTATACCACAAAAGCAGGGCGTATGACAAACTGCTCGTAATCCCGGCCAAAAAAACAAAATAAAAAAGCACGGAAAAGCCAAAGGTCTGGGCCACCGTGCCGCCAATCGCGGCGGCAAAAGCCGCGCCAATTCCAACGGCCGAGGAATAAACGCTCCATTCAAAACCTTCATGGCCGCGATCGGCATGGCGGGTGAACATGGTCATCCAACCCGGATAAGCGAGCGCAAAACCAACGCCGTAAACGACCTGCGCCAAATAAATTTGCCACATTGTATTGCTCGTCAAATAAAGGAGCGGGACCGAAGATTCAATCAGGGTGCCAACGAGCAAAGTTAGAGCTTCCCGTTTGTATCCTTTATCTTTGTCCGTAAATCGCGCGATAGGGATTTTGAGCAGTGTTTCCGTGAGCAAAAAAATTGTGGCCGCGTAACCGGCGGCGGCAATGGAGCCGCCGGGAATGCGATCACTCACATAAACGGCAAAAATCGGGCCAATCAGCCCGAAGCCGGAGAACATGAAAAGATCGCCGAGGATGAGCAGACGGATGACGTTGGGTAAAGAACGAGGCATGGTGGAATGCTCGAATGGTGAACTGCTACTGGCGAATGGGAAGGCACAAATAGCGTGTTCTCCAATCAAGAACGCTATTTGTGCCTTCCCATTCGCCAGTCTCCAACTTCCATTCTCTATTCTCCACCCTCTATCTTCCCCTGCTTTCTAATCGCGAGGAAAAAGTAAATGAGAAAAATTACCGTGAAAAGAAACGGGATCCGCCATTTGGTGAGCCGTTCCAGTAGATACGCAATTTCCGCCGTGGTTAAAGCGTAGATGGCGTTGGCCAAAAGATCAGAGTAAGAGAGCGCCTGTTTGCGAATTTTGACAACAATGAGTCCAATCAGCGACCAAAAAGCAATAAAAATAATCCGGAAGACCATTATTCCTACATAGATGACAACAAAGAATACCAGCGCCAAAACCGCGCCGCCAACACCGCGGAACGAGCGGACGCGTTCCACCACTTGGGCTTTGCTCGTTTCAAATTTTTTGGCGCCGGCCCAACTGAATGATCTGTTGCCTCTGTTTGGCTCACGATACATAAAGCCGTCGGCGTTCACAAAAAGGGTGGCGTCATCCGGTATATTGGCGATCTTGCCGGTGGTGTCAATGACAGCGACAAAATCATCTTTTTTGTAAACGTACGGCATTGATAATTTTTCTATCACCAGTTTGCACGCGGCGCCGACAGTTGCTTCCGTGGTGGCGCTTTTAGAGGCGTCCGCTTTGGCCGCCGCCGCTTGGCCGCAACCCTCACCTTCAGTGCGGGCAATGAAATCCGGCGCATTGGTTTCAAAATCGCGGAGCGCTTGACCGAAAACACGGAAACCTTGAATGACAAAAAACGACGTCATCAAAAACGCCACCACCAGATAAAACATTAAAAAATACTGCCACGCCGACTTCTGATCTTTATGGCTGTCACGGTATGAATTAATGTTCACGATGCTCTGGGCGAGACGTTTGAAAAAGGACATATCGTGTTTATTTTGTTTCTTTGTGCAACTGGTGTTTTTTGCACCAAACGCAAAATTTCTTGAGCTCCAAACGCGCTTTCACCTTCTTTTTATTCTTGGTGGAGAAGTGCGTAACGCGCTTACAGTTTGCGCATTCTAATCTGATGAGATTTTCTTGGGACATAGTTTTATGTTTAATGGAGCCACCTCGGGGATTCGGACCCCGGACCTACGGTTTACAAAACCGTTGCTCTACCAGCTGAGCTAAGGTGGCGAGGCCCGGCGACTAACGACAAATATAACAGATATACAATAAAAGCGCAATTTAATGTTGGAACCAGTCAGCCAAAAAACTGAAAGGTGGTGGGTGGTGAGGGACTCGAACCCCCGTAGGCCGTAAGGCCGCCTGGTCTACAGCCAGGAGCAATTGCCGCTATGCGAACCACCCAAGAAATAACAAAAACGACGGACTTGCTCGAATTTTTGTTCTGAACGCCGTGTGGACCCCGACGCACGCAGGAGAACCACCCAAACAAGTACAAACTGGCACACTTGCTAAAAATTCTGGAGCCGATGCGCGGAATCGAACCGCGGACCTACTCCTTACCATGGAGTTGCTCTACCAGCTGAGCTACATCGGCGAGTGAGAGAAGAAGTTTGGCTGATCGCGGACGAAACGCGAAGGTTTCGGTACGCGGACAGACGAACTTCTTCCGAGCGAGCCATGTAGCGTTCCGAGTCCCCACAGGGGACGAGGAACAACTACATCGGCGATTTTCCTCCTACTTCCCCATCCCCTTAATTCTCTCCTCAAACTCATTGATCTTCGCATTCTCCGGATTGGCATCGCGCAAATTTTGCACCGCCGCCACCGCGGATTTACGATCACCGGACAGTATACTGATCTCCGCCAAATTATCAAGAACCAGCGGATTGGCCGGTTCCAGTACGACCGCTTTTTTGGCAGCCGCCACGGCCTCCGGCATTTTTCCAAGCGTTTTGTAAACGTCTGCCAAATCCAACCATCGCTTGATCAAGCTGTCATCCAAGGCCACGGCCTGCTCAAAATATTTGGCGGCCGTTTCCCACTCGCCGCGCTCTTTGGCAATCCGCCCGAGATAAGCATACGCCAGCGGTTCAGTGGTGGAGATCTTCAAAACAAATTCCCATGTTTCCTTGGCCTGCGGCCATTTCTCCGTTTCAAAATAAAGTTTCCCCAATCCCTTGTAAGCGCGGACGCTTTTGGGCGCGAGCGCTATCGCCTCCACATATTTTTTTTCCGCCTCTTCAAATTTTTCCTCTTTGCGCAAAGCATCCGCTTCATCCAATAAAATTTCCAACGCGGATTTTTTCTCTTTGGGTGTCATCATCAGCGCCGCTTTTTTCTTGGTCAGCTGTTCCAGCATCCGGTATTTATCAGCAACGCGATTAACAAACGCCCGGAAACGTTCCTGCACACCGAAAATTTTTCTGCCAACCGGTCCGAGCATTGACAAAAATTTTTCCCAACCGCCGCCGATTTGGCGTTTAACTCTTTGCATCAAAAGAGCGCGCTTTTTTTCCTGTTCCACGGCGCCGCTGATGGTGCTCACGTCCAAAGCGGCCAGTTGCGGAAACTTGCGCACAACAATCGCCAAAATTCCGGCCAAAGAAATTATTATGATGATGAGGGGGATAATGTTAAATGCCATAAACGATACAAATATACGAATGGGCGCTAATGATACAAATGCTTACGAATACTTTTGAACGATATCCACAATCTGTTTCAACGAATCAAACTTGGTGCTGGCGCCGCCGACTAAACAACCGTCAACGCCTTCGGCAATGATAAAATCGCGGACATTTTTGGCGTCAACGGATCCGCCGTAAATCACGGCCTGCGGCACAGCGCCATGAACAATTTCTCCAATCGTTTCCCGAATTCGCCGGTGCATTTCCACGGCCTCCGTCGGCGCAATCGGCTGTCCGGCGCCAATCGCCCAGACGGGCTCGTAAGCCACAATGATACGTTTGATTTCCTCCGCTGTCAATCCTTTTAAATCCTCGCGCAACTCCTCTCGCACTCTTTCCAGCGCATGACCGGAGTTGCGTTCATCCAGCGTTTCACCAACACAAAGAATGGGCGTGAGCTTGGCGGAAAGCGCGGCCGCTACTTTTTTTCTCACCATTCCATCCGTTTCATTCAGCAGAGTGCGCCGTTCCGAGTGGCCAATAATCACATAATGACACTTAAAATCCGTCAGGTCTTGCGGTGACGCTTCTCCGGTAAATGCTCCCCGCGATTCCCAAAAAAAGTTTTGCGCGCCATACTCATTTGGTTTTTTCACAAAATTTTTAGCGTAAGGCAAGGCAAAGTGCGAAGGACACAGCACGAGCCGCAATTTCTTGGCGTCGTACTTGATAAGATTGGCGCGGCGACAAAGAGCCGCTTGTTCAAACTCGCGCAAATACATTTTCCAATTGGCAAGGATGTATTTCATAAAGAACGATATTTCAAAACAAAATTTTTTCCAGCGGTTTTGCATCTTTGACCCCGCCAATCACCGCCATCCGCAATTTCTTAAAGTCCAAAATCTCTCCAGCCACCCGGTGCACGTCTTCAATGGTGACGGCGTCAATTTCCGCCAGCTTCTCCTCCGGCGTTTTAATTTTCTCCATTAACAACGCTTGGCGAGAATAAAAATCCGCCAAAGCATTGGATTCTTCCAACTCCAAAACCAGTCGGCCGTGAAAATTGGTTTTGGCGTCAGTGAATTCTTTTTTGGTAACGCCTGACTCTTTCACTTTTTTGAGTTCGTTCATGATCACCGTGAGCGCCTGCTCCAAACGATTTTTGTCCAAACCGGCGCGCACGGAAAAATTTCCGGTCTCATGATAAGATTCCACGCCGGCGCGAACAGAATACGCCAACCCCCGTTTCTCCCGCACTTCAATGAACAACCTTGAAGACATCGTGCCGCCCAAAATCACGGTCAACAATTTCAAAGCCGGTAAATCTTTGTGTTCATAAGACAGAGCCGGCATTCCGAGCGCAATATGCGTTTGATCCGTTTCTTTGTACTGGATAAAAATGCGCTCGGCGCCAAGCTCTTTCCACGATTCCGGTTTCACCACCGCCGTCTTACCGCCACCGACCGCCCCAAAAGTTTTTTCAATTTGCGCCAAAGCGTCAGCGGGTAATTTTCCGGCCACGGCCACCACCATCTTGGCCGGATCATAAAATTTATCGCGATAAGAAATTATTTCTTCACGCGTTACGGCTTTAATTTGTTCCGGCCAGCCGCCAATCCGCCAGCCCAAAGGATGATCGCCGTAAAGCGTTTCCTCAAAAAGAGTGTCAATGTGCATTGTTGGATTGTCTTCATACATATGAAGCTCCTCAATGATGACGCCGCGCTCTTTGTCAATTTCTTCACCTTCAAATTTAGAATGAAAGAGCATGTCCGAAAGAATATCCAGCGCCAGCGGCATCTGCTCCGCGTCAATCTTGATGTAATAGCCGGTATAATCCTTGCTGGTGAAAGCATTGTACTCGGCGCCGTGAGCGTCCAATTCCCGCGAGATATCCAAAGTTGTCGGACGTTTTTTTGTTCCTTTGAACATCAAGTGCTCAATAAAATGAGAAACGCCGACAATTTTTTTGTGCTCATATCTGGAACCAACCGGAAACATACAGTACACCGTGGCGGCTTTGGTGTCCTGATACGGAATGAGCAGAAGGCGGCCGGAATTTTTTAGATTTAATTGTTGGTACATATATCTATTGGGGACACTTCTAACGCTTTGCGTTTACATATCTATTGGGGACACTTCTAAACGCTTTGCGTTTACATATCTATTGGGGACACTTCTAAACGCTTTGCGTTTGAGAGTGACCCCTGACGTAGCGATTTATAAGGTATACGTCACATACTTCTCCCCTTGCGAGGGATTCCGAACTTTCATAATATTTTCCGGGACACTCACAATAACGCTGGCCACCGTTTGATCATCCAACCAGAACTTGGCGCGCTGAAAAACGTGCTCGCTTCCCAAAATACCGCGGACATCATCTTCATTAATTTTTTCATTTTGTTTGGCGAGCAGATATTCCATATGAGCGTAACGCAGGTGCGGACCAAGGCGGCTGTCTTCCCGGGCGTTGGATAATTCAGGGTGCAGTAAAAAATTGGTGTGCAACATATATGATCGGACGCCCGAATTTAAAACTCGCGTTTCCTCCGGTGTTGATTCAACGGAGAACATTTTTTGCTCACTGCCGACAATGCACATGGCATTATTGCCAAGCGTTCGCGGTTTGACGGATAGCGCCTCCACAATCTGCTGGCTGGTTTCACAATCAACAATTTTGCGCATCAAAAAATTTTTACAAACACCGCTTTTAACGCCAACGTCAATGGAATTTCCGGCGTAAGCGACGCCCTGATCATTCACACCAACCAATGACGCCGGACAGGCGCCGACCAAACTCAAACCCAAAAAATTCGTGCCGCTTTGGCGCTTGACTTTCACCATAACGAGCGCCCCGGAATAATGCCCCCACCAATCCTCATTATGGCCGAGCAAAAAGCCGCGCGGCCGTTTCACTAAAATGGTGCTGCAATGGCCGCGTTCCGGACTGACGGCCGCCGGAGATTTGTTTGACGGCGGCAAAATATATTCACCAACAATTTCTCCCTGGTCAACAATTTCCTCTTCCACATTCATGAGCCAGATGATTTCAAAAGGCACACCGGCGCCTTCGGCCAAACCGCCCAACTCTTCAACGTAGGCCGGAGCCCACTTGATGTTGGCGGGAAGCAGTTTTTTAGCGGCCACCACCAACTCGTTCCAAGATTTTTTCCGATAGCGCGGGTAAAATGATTTATTTTTACTGACAACACGCGCTGTTTGTTCGCGAGAGGCGCGGCCGATGGCCAAACCCAAAGCATAGGGATTTTCTCCGTCCGTTTCCACATACGGCAATTTTTTTGCAAGAAACCCCAAAAAAGGCATAAACGTTAATCAACCGGCTAAACAAAAAAACCGCGTCCCGATTATATCAGGGACGCGGCTTTTTTGGAATAACCGACACTTTAATGCACAATACGATAGGCCTCAAGTACGCGCGCTTGTTTTCTTGAGAGCACGTCCGACTCGGCCAAGGCACCGGTGAGCAAATCAAATTTTACATCAACGCGCCTCATGGCGTGGTCCAGATCATCTTTGGTTACCAAATTCTCAAACTGCGGAAGAATGTTGGCATTGATGAACTCAATAAAATCCGTGCGCAGACGACTCTCCGATGCCAAGATCGTCTCGTCCATAGCCGCCAGCATCCTCTTCTCCGAAGCCAATATCTTCTCATCCATACGGGTTAATTGACTTTTGGAGTGGGACGCTCCGCTATCCGCACTATAAACAACCTTAAAAGGTTGTCAAATAATCTTTTTTCAAGCAAATTTCTCCTTGAAATAACCCACGATTTCACCAATTCCCACTCTCTCCTGCGCCATGGAATCCCTATCCCGCACCGTCACTTTTTTGTCTTCAAGCGTTTCAAAATCCACGGTTACGCAAAAAGGCGTGCCGATTTCATCCTGACGGCGATAACGCTTGCCGATAGAACCGGTTTCATCATACTGCGTGGAAAATCCAACGGCGCGCAACTCCTGCGCCAAATCCCCGGCCAAATGCGTCAAAGGTTCTTTTTTGGAAAGTGGAAAAACCGCCGCTTGAATGGGCGCCAAGGCGCGGGGCAAGCGCAAAACGATTTCTTTTTCATGTTTACTCTCCCCTTCCTCGCTACGGCCGCCCTCAACTTCCTCAAAGTGTTCAAGCAAAGTCACCAAAACCATTCTATCCAAACCAAAAGTCGGCTCAATGCAATGAGGAATAAATTTTTCGCCGGAAACCGGATCCCGATACGACAAATCAACGCCGCTCGCCTCCATATGCCTTTTCAAATCAAAATCCGTGCGGTAAGCAAGGCCGTGCAATTCCTTCAAACCAAAAGGATATTGATACTCAATGTCCACCGTTCGCTCCGAATAATGCGCCCTTTCTCCGTCCGGAATTTCATGAAAATAAAAATTGCCCATATCCGCGCCCACCACCTCCGTCCACCAACGTTTGATTTCCATCAACCATCTTTCAAAATGCTCGCGCCATTCTTCAGGCCGGATAAAATATTCAAACTCCATAATTTCAAACTCGCGCGTGCGAAAAATAAAATTGCCGGTGGTTATTTCATTTCTAAAAGTGCGTCCGCTCTGGGCAATCCCAAAAGGCAAACGCAAACGCAGGGAATCCAAAACGTTTTTGAAATTGGTGAACATACCGGCCGCCAACTCCGGACGCAAATACGCGGCTGATCCCGCATCCTCCACCGGACCAATAAAAGTTTTGAACATCAAATTAAATTGTTTTGTTTCCGTCAGTTCCCCACTGCAGTCCGGACATTTAATATGAGCGGCCGACCGCGGCCGCTCTTTCTCATGCTTGGGTTCAATGGCCGTTGATTCCAAAAGATGATCGGCTCTAAACCGATGATGACATTTTTTACATTCCACCAGCGGATCGGAAAAATTTCCCAAATGGCCGGAGGCCTCCCAAACTTTGGGATTCATGATGATGGAAGAGTCAACGCCGACCATATCGGCGCGGGACGTCACAAAAAATTTCCACCATTCGCGGCGCAAATTATTTTTGAGCAAAACGCCTAATGGCCCGTAGTCCCAAGAATTGGCGAGCCCCCCGTAAATTTCCGAATCCGGAAAAATAAAACCGCGCCGTTTGCATAGCGAAACCAATTTATCCATCCGGTCATTTTTTCCCAAGTCACTTTTCATAGCACAGAGCCACCATTCCCTAAATGGTCATAATCTCCTTCTCTTTACTCTCGCCCATGGTTTTAATTTTCTCATTATACTCTTTGACCATATCTTCCAATTTTTGCTGAAGCGCAAATTTCTCGTCCTCGCCAATTTCTCCGCCGTCTTCCGCCATCTTGACTATCTGCCGCACGTCTTCCCGTGCCTGACGCACGGCAATCCGCGCGTCTTCCAATTTCCCGTGCATCACCTTAATCAAATTTTTGCGCGTCTCTTCCGTCATCTGCGGCATTGTCATCCGAATCACTTTGCCGTCATTCACCGGATTGATCCCCAAATTGGCGGCACGCAGGGCCTCCTCCACGGCTTTCATCAATCCTTTGTCCCAAACGTCAATGGCCAAGGTCTTGGCATCCGGCACATTAATGGAGGCCACGCCTTTCAAAGGCATCTTGGATCCATACGCTTCCACCATTACCTGCTCCACCAATAAAGGACTCGCCCGTCCGGTGCGGAGCGTGCTCAAATCCATTTTCAGATGCTCTAAAATCTTTTCAAATTCAACACGATGAGAATCAATCGCGAAAGGCATATCAAAAACTAACACTTCCACATTCTATATTCTGTATTCTATGTTTCATGTTTTATGTTTTCTATTGTTCTTGCTCCACAAAGGTTACGCCCAGATACACCACGTTACCATCCTTTGGGTCAACCAGCAAGGAGGTCAGAGCGCGGGTTGTCGGCACTCGTTTTGTCTCCCAGGATTCGCCGCCGTTGCCTGTCCGATAGAACACATTTTGTGTTCCATAATAAATTTCTTTGGCGTTCTGCGGGTTTATGGCCAAGGCAAAAATCAAGGTCTGCCCGGGCGCCGTGACCAGCGGAATGGAATCCCAATTTTCTCCGCCATCAGTTGTTTCCAACAAGCCATATCTGGTGGCAATGATCACATGATCGGCATTTTTCTGATCAATCGCGCCGGTGGTGTAAAAAGTGGCGTTAGAGAATTTTTTGATGTCCGGCGTAACTTCAACCCACGTTTCACCGTTATCGTCGGAACGAAAAATACCGTTCTCGCGCGTGGCCGCATAGACACGCGTGCTATTCGCCGGTGAAACTAAGAGACGCGCGACATCGCCTTTTGGCCGAAAGACGGCCGTCCAACTCTTGCCGCCATCCGTACTGCGACGAATGTCGCCGGCCGAACCGGCGGCTAAAATCACATTGCTGTCGGCATAAGACACCGCCACGGAATTCATCCTAGCGTCGGCCCGCTCATCAGTGAAAATCGCTTTCCCAAAAGTGCGCGAGCAATCCGTGGTTTTAACGACGGCGTTCCCGACCGTGGCGTAGATGATGCATTTATTTTTGGGATCAACGGCCACAGACGCCACTCGTCCGGCTTTAACCGCCGCATCCTTTGACTGCAACCACGATTCCCCGCCGTCCAACGTGTAAAACAAACCATTTTGCAAAGTGCCGGCGTAAATTGCTTTACTGTCTTGCGGATCAACATTGAGTGAAATGATATCAACACCGGCAATATAAACCTTTTGTCCGGTCACCGTCGGCACCGCCACTTTCTGCGCCCACGCTTCTCCTTTATTCACGGACTTGAAAACGCCGCCGTCATTGGCCGTTGGTTTGGCGCCGCCAAAAACGCATCCTTGGCCGAGCAAAACCACGCCCGCTAAAATCGCGCCCAATTTATAAGAATTAGTTTTCATAAGACATGGCAATTAATAATTGATTGATGATAAATTTTGGATGAACATTGTGGCGCAAATCAAGGCGCGATTCGGTGAGAAGTTTTAGAAAAGGAAGCAAATGGCCATCTTGCTTGGCGATGGGTGAGACAAAATCGACGTGTTCTCCAATCAAGAACGTCGATTTTGCCTCACCCATCGCCAATGATTTGCGAGTCATCAGCATCCACAATCCCAAAACTTCTCCCAATCTGTCTCTTGATTCCATGTGATCTCCATCCGCGTCCCAAAAATCACTCACGGCCTGGAAGCGGGCATGGAGCGGCAGGGTTTTAAGTTCCATAAATCTTTGCGCTTCCCTGATCTGCCGCGCCTGATATTCCGCGTCCGTGGCCAACCGCACCAAGCGACCCGGACTTTGCGCCGAGAGCGGTAAAAGTTTGGCCGCGTCATCTTTGGCGAGTCCGAGTGTTTCCGCCAACGCTTCCATTTCCGCGTCCCGGGCATTGGTGAAACGGACCAGCTGACAGCGCGAGCGAATGGTGGTCGGCAAAATTTCTTCATCAGCGGCAATCAAAAAAAAGTGAGCGTTGCCGCTTGGCTCTTCCAATGTTTTGAGAATGGCGTTGGCGGCGGCCACGTTTAATCTCTCCGCCTCGTCAATGATCGCGATTTTAATATTGGTGGCCGCCTGCGCCGAACCGGATGCCCAGGAAATCAACTCCCTGATTTGTTCCACGGAAATATCCCGTTGCATTTTGCCGGTTTTTTCATCATGCTCGCGATGGACGAACCGAAAATCCGGATGCAGGGTGAGATTGGAAACACCAAGAAGCGCCTGCGCCAGTTTGGACGCCACCGTGAACTTGCCGATGCTTTTTGGCCCGGCAAAAAGATAAGCGTGGGAAAGTGTGCAGTGCAAAAATGCGCGTTCCAAAATGTTTTTGGCTCGCTCGTTCCCGACAAGATCATCAAAGATTGTGGATGCGTCCGACATAGGTTTCCGCCAGTATACCACGAGCCGTCTTTTCCCAAGAAAAAGCGGCCGCGCGTTCCCGGCCTTTCTCCCGCAGAGCCGTCGCCAAAGACGGATCCAGAATTTTCTGCATGGCGCCGACCCAAGCCAGTAAATCATCCGGTGGCAAAAGGATGGCGGCGTTACCAGTGACTTCCGGAATCGCGCCGCTTGTACTCGCAATGACCGGCGTCCCGCTTCCGAACGCTTCCAAAACCGGAATCCCAAAACCCTCATAAAGGGAAGGAAATAAAAACGCCGCCGCGGCCGCGTAAAGCGCCGCTAAATCATCCGCCTGAACGTAACCAAGCTCAATGATGTCTTTTTGATTGGGACTGGCGTCAATGGCGACGACTGTTTCTTCATATCCAAAGCCCGGCTTGCCGACCAGAACCAGCCGCAGGGCGCCGCCCATTTTTTTGAACTCATCAAAAGCGCGAATTAAAAACGCCGTGTTCTTTTTTTTCTCCAACCGTCCGACGTATAAAAAGTATGGCGCGCCGTCCAAGCCGTATCTTTTTTTTACGGCGGCAATTTTTTCCAGTAAAATTTTCGGCCGATTAAATTTTTGATCAGCCGCCAGCGGAACCACGGCGATTTTCTCGGCGTAAAATCCGTAAACCTCCATCAATTCTTTTTTGGTGAATTCGGAAATCGCAATAATTTGCCACGCGTTTTTCTTGGCGCGCTTGATTGTCCAATCCGCATACCAACGCTCAAACCAAGAATAAGCGGCCGGAAAACGAAGATGTCCGATATCGTGAATGACCATGATGGTGCGGGGTGGAGCAAAAAACGGCGGGACGTGCGCCGGAATCAAAAGCGCCTCCGGTTTGTGCCACAGCATTTCCCATGACAAACGGCAAACCGTCCAAAATTTTTTTGGCGGCCAGCGGAGAACGCGGGAACGCCAGCGCGGCGGCAATTTTGAAAGATCACCGGCGAGGGGCGTTTCTGAATACAAAACCACCTCCGTCTCCGGCGGCACAATTTTTTTGAGCCCATCGGTAACAAAAAAAACAAACCACTCCACGCCAGTTCTTTGTCCGCGATTCGCGCGGGAAACATCAATGGCGAGCGGCATAGTCGTAAGGGGATTTTTTAGCTTTGTGGATAAACTATTGACTTTTTGCGGGCGCTTGCTATACTATTTTCATCACCAATGGAAAAGTCAACCCTATAAGGTTTCGTCCTTATGGGGCCTTTTTCTTTTTATAGGAAAGTCTGTTTTCAAGATCGTTCATAAATCTTAAATACGAATGAAATACATCCCATTTTAATAACGCAGAAAATTTTAAACGATTGGGAATAATAAGGTTTTTAAGCTTATTTTGTTCATGTAAATACAGAGCGAGACAATAAAAATCACCATCGCCCAAATTAATCTCTGGCCAGATTAGTTCGACATAACCTTTATCTTTGAGGACGCCTAACTCTAATTTATGGTGAAACGTTTCTTGTTCTCCAGAGAAAAAGCTGGTGGCAAAAGACAAGAAGGCCAAGGAGA
>JACTTX010000039.1 GCA_015661005.1 Candidatus Magasanikiibacteriota bacterium | reverse complement strand
TCACGACATCGGCAAACCGGAAACTGCTAAAAAAGAAAAAGATTCGGCGCGTCCCGGCGGTTTTCATATTTCTTTTCATGGTCATGAAAAAGTTGGCGCAGTTAAAGCGGAAAAAATTTTGCGGCGAATGAAAGTATCGGCCGCGGAAGGATTTAATATTAAAGTGGAAGATATCGTGTGGCTCGCGCAAAATCATCTTTTACCGAACAGCAATAGTACCGCGGAGATGCGGCCGAATACTATTAAAAAATATTTTTTGGATAATGGTGAACTTGGACGCGAACTTATGCAAGTGGCGCTTGTTGATGCCATGGCTTCTTTGCGACCGGATGGAGGGATGGATCTTGATAATTGGAAAGCGCTTTGGAAAAAACTTGAAGTTTTCAAAAAAATCGGGCCGGAAAAAAATAAGCGCGCCATTTTGAGTGGCGATGAAGTGATGAAAGCGTTGAAAATAAAACCCGGAAAACAAGTTGGAGAAATCTTAGCCGCGCTCACGGACGAGCAACTCTCCGGCCGCATCCAAGATAAACCGGCGGCCATCGCCTGGTTACGGGTACGGGGACAGTTCTAAAGGGGACACTTCTAAACGCTTTGCG
Organism: Candidatus Magasanikiibacteriota bacterium; assembly: GCA_015661005.1. Lineage (GTDB taxonomy): Bacteria > Patescibacteriota > Patescibacteriia > Magasanikbacterales > JACTTX01 > JACTTX01. The sequence goes on along the minus strand of JACTTX010000039.1, from coordinate 4,910 downwards.
TTGCGGGGACAGTTCTAAAGGGGACAAACGCAAAGCGTTTAGAAGTGTCCCCTTTAGAACTGTCCCCTAGCCACAATAATCTCTCGTCCGATATGCTGATCCGGACGGGCGTAGAGCAAGGTGCCATACTCCGTGGTGTGCTTAAATTTTTTAAGCAGCTCCGGCGGGAGAAGCGGTGTCAAAGTGAAACCGAATTTTTGAAAAATTTCTGCGGTTCTCAAGAATTGCCAGTAGGCCGCGTTTTGATTTTTAATTTTTTGGCCGCGCGATTTAAGGTCGCGCGATTGCTTCACGGAAAAAACCGGACTCACAAAAACCGCCCGTCCGCCCGGCTTTAAAATTTTTGTAAAGACGGCAATGGCGCTGGCATAGAGATCTTCCAGTTCTGTAGCAGTGCGCCGGATTTTTTCCGGGCTTTCATTGCCGTGCAGGGGCGGGCCGAGCGTTGGTTCGGTAATAATCGCGTCAATACTTGCCGGCGAAAGTTTTGTGAGCAAAGCACGGACGTCACTCACCAAAAATTTTGGCCGGTCGGAAATGGCGGATAAATTTTCCCGCGCCGCAGATACGGCCGCGGCCGAGACATCGGAACAAACAACATTTTTATAACCAAGCCGCAGGGCTTCGGCAATGATTGTGCCGCCACCGCAAAAGGGATCAAGAATGGCCGGCTCATTTTGCGCCGCCGACGCCGCGAGCGGGACCGCCGCCAAGTTCACCATCATGCGGGCGAGCTTAGGCGGAATCATGCCGGCAAGCAAATTTCGCCGCGGCCGATTCATATCAGCGGCGGCAAATTCTTCCAGAGGTTGGATGGCCGCCGTGATACCGACAAATAATTTTTTTTGATGGGGCACAATTACAAACTCCGCGCCTTGGTCAATCAATTTTTCTTTGAGCACCGTGGCGGATGAAAGCGGCTGTACCAGAGCCGTGACCAGCCGCACATGCCCATCATCTTTGAGGGCGCGTTTGACGATCATTCCCAAACGATGACCGGCGCGTAGTTTGTCCGGAATGTTCCCGTAAAGCGAAATGCCGAATTTTTTTTGGCCAGCGCGATTCAGTTCGCGAGTACAGAAATCCGCCGCTGATTCAAGAGAGGAAACTTCTCCAAGGACGCCCGCGATTTTAACGATGCCGCCAAGTTTAGTCATCAATTCAAAAAGGTCAGTGTCTACATGGCGGGCGAGGATAAATTCCGAATCAACAGCTTCAATTTCAAAATTGTTGTGCTCCCGTTTGAAGACAGATAGAAGTTCAGAAATGGAAATGGCCGGTTCGCGGCCAAGGATGAAAATCGTGGTCATATTGGAGGGAAGCTGGAAGCTGGAATCTGTAGATTAGAAGAGGGAAGAAGAGGGATATAAGGATGATACGCTTATTTTTGATGAGTGTCTATTAGGCAATTTTGGCTAATTTTGGCGGAAAAGTCCGTAGATTGGCCTTGACAAACTTGGGGTAATTTGTTATAGTTTTGTGTTCTTTAAAGCCAAAAAATCGCTTTTCGTCCGTTTTTTGTGCAAACGGAGATTGTGAAGGGGCAATCGTGTCCCGTCAGAAAAGCTCGGGTATCCGGGCGGAAAGGATCGTCATGAACCGGAATTGGTTCAGGTGCACTGCCCCCGAATGCAGGATCGGGGGTGTGGCCGAGAAGATGTATGTGCCGGATTTGGTGGCACGGCGGCAGTGGAACGACGGGCGGCGGGTTCCGAGCAACAAGCTTGGGAACTTGGCTCTCTGCTTGAGCCATGCCAGGCGGTTGCAGGCCGAGAATGGGATCGGGTACGATCCGCTCCACCTCGCCATCGAAGCCGCTCTGAACACCGAGCGGAACGAGGCCGAGGCCAAGGCGGAAAGGGAAACGAAGTTCGCGGGCTTTGCCGCCCGATTCGCCAAGTCGGAGCAGAAGCCGGATCAGCGGCGTGGTGTCGTCGTGCAGATCCGGCCCGGGCGACGGGGGGAGCAGAAGCCGGATTCCGATTCCGCGGAACCGGTCGCCGCGCAGAAGTAAACGCAAACCAACCAAGAAAGGAGGTGCAGAACTCAAAGGAGCGGAAAGGACAACCAACAAGTCCCAACCGCTCCTTTTGTGTTTGGGGACAGTTCTAAAGGGGACACTTCTAAATAAACCCGCACCATCATAACTCTTTAGGGGTTGGGTTAATTTATTTTAGAAGTGTCCCCTTTAGAACTGTCCCCATATTGATTATTGACAAGCGCAAACTCTGCCGCTAATATAATTTTCTAAGCCCCTTTGGGGGAAAGGAGGAAAAGTGGACACGATACACGACACGTTCTTGGAAAAATCGCCGGAGCTGCAGACGACGGCGGAGATCAACGCGACGCGGGCCGTTATTGCCGAGCGCATCATTAATGTGGCGGCAGATATCTTTCACATCTCCGCTGCTGACTTGTTCGGCCGAAGGATCAAAAGAGACGTCACGCGCCCGCGGGCAATAGTCATGGGAGCTCTTGCCGCCTACGCCGCCCTGACGTATGCCGAAATCGGCAAGCTCTTTGGCGGCCGTCATGTGATGCTGGTACAGGTCATCATTAAACGGTTCTGTGCCGCGGCCGACAAAGATTGCGTATTGGGAGCTCTGTCCAGCCGCCTGCATTTTTATCTGCAAAACGCGCTCAAGTCCGTGGAGCAACACCTGCCGGTCAATGTGAACGGCCGGATGAGCGAGTGGCGGCCTCTGTCAGTCATCGCGAAAAAAATTCCCCTCAATGAAGAGTTGGTCCGGAAGCGTATCAGCCGGAGCAAAATTCCCTTTCGCTGGTGGCGGGGAAAGCGCGGGAATATTTATCCGGCGTATCGGCCGGAGGACGTGATGGAGTTATGCGCCGACCGATTTGATCCTTCACTGGTGCAGACCGGAGAACAAGGTCTCTGCACTATCCGCGGGGAAAAATGGGGCACGAGCGGCGCCGTTACCAGAAAGATTTGTGGCGATGACCGGAACGGGTGCATCAAGCATCGCCTCAAGAGCATTCCGATTCCGCGACGGCGCGGGAAAGACCGCACCGGACGGATCGTTACGCTGTATCTGCTCCAAGCCGCGATTGCTTTTTTTCGCAATCCCGCAAACAGACGGCAAAGGTAATCTGCGGTATAACGCGGAGAGCCCGTAAGAAATATCTGAACGAAGGAGCGGAAGGAATTTTAGAACCGATTCCAACCGCTCCTTTTGTGTTTTAGAAGTGGCACCGCGGTGCCTGGCACCCTTTTACATTGGTGTCCGGTATTATCATAGGGCATTCCAAAATTTGACATCGTGCCTGAACGGCGATATAGTGCGTTTATATGGAGCATGTGATACAGACAACCATTCAGTCCGTGCGTCCGGCATCGGTGGCAACTAACCGGTATGCGCGCCGAATGCGCCGATATTTACAGAATTTTTTTGAACCCTGGATTTTGAAATTTCAACGGTGGCGTTTTAATGCCGGTAAGGGAATTAAATTAAAGTCGCTTCGTGATCTCATGAACAAGTAGAATTTTTCAAAGGAGGGTATGCGCATTGAATACGATCGTCGATTTAAGAAACATTTTCAACGACTGTCTGTTCGTATACAGCTTCTTGCCTTGGAAAAAGAAGAATTATTTCGTGGAAATTGGCGCGATGTCAGTCTCCATACGCATAAATTGACCGGGCGTGAAGAAGGATTTTGGGCTTTTTGGATTAATTTGCATTATCGGATTAAATTTGATTTCAAGGAAGACGGCACGGTACGCTTTTATAATATCGGCACGCATGATGACGTATATGAATAGTGGCCTTCGCGCCCCTATTGCCAACATTTTTGGCCCGTGTTAATATAGCCGCACAAGAAAAATCGCGTTAAATTATGCGTTACGAACTGATCACGATTTACCCGGGTTTCCTCACTGATTCCGAGTTGCCAACCCGCGCCGCTGAAGTCAAAACACTTTTGGAAACGGAAGGCGCGGCGCAAATTCAGGAGAAAATGATGGGCAAGCACAAACTGGCGTTCAAGATTGGCGCCGAACGTTTTGGCCATTTTATCCGCGTTCTTTTTGATGCGGAAAAAGCGGCCGTCAAAAAACTTGAAGAGCGCCTGCGGCTTTCCAATTTGACTTTGCGGCATATGTTTGTGGAGTACAATCCGGCCAGAGAGAAAAAAGCTATGCCGCGTAAACCGGCTTTGGTCGGAGTTGGAGCAGTGACGCCGCCGCGCGTCTCGGCCGCAGTTCCAGTTGTGTCTCCACTCGTATCGGTCGGTGCGCCCAAAGTTGGTGAACCATTGGCGCCTCCTGCGCCGGAAAAAGTTGACTTGGCTGATCTGAACAAGAAACTGGATGAACTGCTGGAAAAAGAAATCGCGATTTAGTAATCGCGCTCAAATTATCTCCTCCTTTTATTTCTTCCTTAATCCTCTGACCCGCCTTCCATCTTATTCACTAATGCCGGCCCGTGACGGCGCAAAAAATGTATGAATCTCAATCGCGCAACGATCATTGGGAATCTGACTCGTGATCCGGAACTACGGACCACGCCCACCGGTCAGAACGTCTGTTCATTCAGTGTAGCCACCAGTCATGTTTGGAAAGACGCGGCCGGAGTCAAGCAGGAGAAAACGGAGTATCATAATTGTGTGGCTTGGGGGAAGTTGGCGGAAATTTGCGGACAATATCTGGGCAAAGGCCGCAAGGTTTATGTGGAAGGCCGTTTGCAAACGCGGGACTGGGTTGGGCAAGACGGTGTCAAAAAATACCGGACGGAAATTATTGTTGAGAATATGATTATGTTGGATCGCGCTCCGGCAGGTGTTGCGGGAGCTGATCTGAACGCGGGCGCTGGCGCCGGTGTTTCCGGCGCGATGGGCGCCGGTCCAATGTCCGCGCCATCAATGAACGCCGGCGCTGAAGTCAATTTTGGCAA
>JACTTX010000016.1 GCA_015661005.1 Candidatus Magasanikiibacteriota bacterium | reverse complement strand
TCTTTTGGCAGAGATCAAAAATTTGATTGGCATAAGCAACTTTGAGGGCGTAAAAAGCGTTGCCGAAATATTTTAACATCTCCGCTTCCGCGGCGGCCACGATTTTAACAAACGGCGCCGCTGGCAATATTTCCAAAACCTTTTCCGCCGCGCCACGATCTTCTTCTTTAACGATTCCGATAATCTGCCGGTTAGGATGAAACATATCCTCATCAGAACGCGATTCCGTTAAAAATTCCGGATTGAACATCACCGTCAAATCCGGACGTTTTTTTTGATAAGCCAACGTTGTGCCGGGGACGACTGTTGATTTAATGACAACGATTTTATTTTTGGGAATGACATCAAAAGCGCTGTCAACGTAACGCAAATCAAAACCATGGCTCACCGCATCATAAGGCGTTGGCACGCAGACAAAAATTATGTCTGTGTCTTTAAGCGCCTCCGCATCTTCATAACCTTTTAAAGGATCAAAAATGACCGGCGTGATATTTCTGGAATTAAAATAACGGGTAAGCGCGCCGCCCACCATGCCAAAACCAATAATGCCGACTTTTGGTGTCATAACGTCACCAATTTTACCATAATACGCATAATTTTATCCAGTTGCCGGTTCAAACTGTGCTCGGCCGCAATAATTCCCCGCAATTTTTCTCCGAGGGTTATTTTTTCTTCTTGACCGAGCGTCATTAATTCTCGCAAGACGCGGCTCAAATCATCAGACGAACCTTCATTAAACATCAATCGCGCCGCCAGATCTTTTGGCAGAACTTCTTCAAAAGCGCGATTGGCGACGGCAACCAAACTTCCGCTGGCCATGGCTTCCAAAGTTGTTTTATCAAAGGAACCGGTTACCGTAGCGTTCACAAAGATATTATGGGCGGCGTAGATGATTGGTGTTTCCGCGTGACTGACCGGTCCTTTCATAAAAACCCGCTCCCGCGTCGCCTCCGGCAGAGCGGCAATTTGGACACGCATTTTTTCCGCATAAACCGCGTCAGCCAGAGTTGGCGCGCCGACAATAGTGAGTGAGGCGTTCGGAAATTCCGGCGCAATTTTGGCAAAAGCATCAATAATTATTTCCAAATGTTTGACCGGCGATATCCGCCCCAAAAAAAGAATCCGGCTGTTGTTTGTTGTCTGTTGTTTATTGATTGTTGTTTGTTGTCTGTTGTTTATTGATTGTTGATCCGTGTCAATCGCCTGTCCGACAACCTGCAATTTCTTGGAGCTAATCCGGCAAGCGAATCGCGTTGAAGTGAGAACGACATTTGACCAAAGCACGGCCAGCCGCACCAAAATGTCCATTTGATAATGGGCATACCAAAAAATCACTCGCTTTCCCATGAGACGCCAAAGCCAACCGACCAACACCGCGTATTCCTTATTCATGTGCACGTACACGATGTTGTATTTTTTGCGCAGTCCCCAAGAATAAGCCAAGACGCGCCAGAGATAATCAAATTTTGTGGCGCCGCGTTCTTTACCAAGAGAAAATACTTTGACATTATCCGGCAAAGAAAATCTGCCGCGTTTCAAGCAAATAACGCTGATCGTGTCCACACGGCTGGCCAGGGCTTTGATCCAATCGTGATAAAAACCCAAAACCTGATCATCAAGATCAACGGCTTGCGTGAAAAGCAAGACGCGGATTTTTTTCCGTTCGGATTTTTGTGCGGTTTGTTCGGCTATGACGTGTTCAAAAAATTTGTTCATCCTTGACGCGATGATTTTCCAATCAAATTGGGTGCTTCCGGATCTTCCTCGCTCCACGCTGGCCATCGTATCACCGCGTTCCGTCATTGTCCGGCGTAAAATTTCTGCCAAAACCGATGGATTTTGCGGCGGCGCCAGCAAACCATTTTCGCCGTCCTTCACCACATCCGGAATCCCGCCGATATTCGTGCCGACAACCGGAAGCCCCGCGGCTTGGGCTTCCACAAAAACGTTACCCATTCCTTCGGAAAGTGAGGGCCGACAAAAAATATCAGCGGCTTTCAGAAGCGTCGGAACTTTTTCATACGGCACGGCGCCAAAAAATTTTACTCGCTCCTCAATCTTCAATTCACGGGCAAGTTGTTCCAGTTCAGAGCGAAGGGGGCCGTCGCCGACGAGCCAAAGACGAAGAGAAGATGAAGAATTGGGAATTGGGAATTGGGAATTGGGAATGAGGATAGAGAAGGCGCGGAGTAAATCCGCGAGGCCGTTTTTTTTCACCAATCGCGAAACGGAAATGATAACGGCGTCTTGATCTTGAGCGCCATTCTCCAAACGAAGGCGCGTGCGTTCTTCAGAAGAAATTTCTTTTTGAAAAAGTTCCAATGCGACACCATTCGGAATAACTTCAGCAATTTCGCCGCCAAAACCCTCCGCTCTCCCCCACTGCAAAAGAAAACCGCTGATGGCCTGAAGCCCGGCGGCGCGGGAAAAAATTTTCCGCCAGAGCGGGCGTAAAATCCCGACCGCGCGGTGAATATGATCAAGCGAATCCCCTTCTTGCAAAGTAAGCGCCATGGGCACCTGGCGCCGCGTGAGCCAAGAAAAAAATAAAGCCGCAAATCCGTTGTATGAAGCCATCACCACCCATGAAAGATCAAACGGTTCCGCGCGATGCTCGCGCCAAGCGGCCCATGCGGCGGTAAAAGGCAGAAGCAGTTTGTCAATCGCGGCGCCAATTCCCAAACGCACCACCAAAACATTGCCAATTTTTTCACGGCGGGGCAAATCTTTGCGCAAACGCGCCGTGAAACAAACAAATTCCGCGTCCGAAATATTTTTTGAAATATTTTCAATAGCCAACTCCGCCCCGCCAATAAACGGGGCATAAGCGGTTGAAAAAACGGCGAGGCGTTTCATATATTGGACATCAAGAGTTCACCGTAGTATGCTTATTTACTGCGATTTTGTCAACGTTCGAGCATGGAGAATAGAGAATATGCTACGGCGATAGCACAGTGCAAAAGTCGTGTTCTTCAATCAAGACTGCGATTCGGAGAGTGAAGCGCAAATGTCGTGTTGCTTAGAACAAGAACGACATTTGCGCTTCACTCTCCTCCAGCTTCCATTCCCAATTCCCTATGCGAATCTTGCACCTCATCACCCAACCCGAATGGGGCGGCGCGCAAAGATATGTTTTTGATGTGCTCTCCGCGCTCCGCCCGGACAACGAAGTCGCGCTCGCGCATGGAGACGCAGAGAAACCGGCGCCGCTCGCGGAAAAAATTCTGGCGCAAAATATTCCGGTCTTCGCGCTCAAACATCTGCGGCGAGACCTGCATCCCTGGCATGATCTTTTAGCGTTTTTTGAAATTCGGCGCTTACTCAAAAAAAATCCGGTTAATATTTTGCATCTCCATAGTTCCAAAGCTGGCGTCATCGGATCCATGGCCGTCCGGCTCCTTCCAAAAAATTTGCGCCCGCGCGTTTTCTACACCGTTCATGGCTTTGTTTTTCTGGAACCGCTTTCCAAATTACGCCGCGCTTTTTACCGCTGGGCGGAAAAAATAACGGCGCGATTCAAAGACGTCATCATTGTGCTCTCGGAGCGGGAAAAAATAATCGCGGAAGAAATGTGCGGCGGACTCACCACGCAAGTTGTAAAAATTCCGCTGGGCATCAAGGCGCCGGAATTTTTATCGCGTGAACAGGCGCGGGCCGAACTTCTTAAAAAAATCACCTGTGAAACAAAAGTGCCGTTAGAAAATCGTTTGTGGATTGGCGTCATCGCCCACTTTTACGCCACCAAAGGGCATACTGTCTTGCTGGACGCGCTTCCGGAAATAGAAAAAGTTCAGCCCTATGTAGTGCTCCTCGTTGGCGACGGTGAACGACGCGCCATTATCACTCATGAAATCCGGCGGCGCAACGCCGAAGAACAAGTTTGTCTGACCGGAGAAATTCCTGACGCCGCCAAATATCTGCGGGCGTTTGACATCATTTGTCTTCCCTCGCGCAAAGAAGGATTGCCGTATGTTCTTTTGGAAGCGCTGGCCGCCAACGTTCCGATTGTCGCCACTGATGTTGGTGGTATAAGCGAGACGCTCAAAGAAACATCACAAAAAATCGTCCCGCCGGAAAATCCCGCCGCGCTCCGGGCGGCGCTGACAGAAACGTTAAATCAAATCCGCGCCGGAGAGGAAAAAAGCGCTACAATTTTACACACCAAAATTTTGCCTCTATCCGCAATGATTGCGGCTATTAAAAAACTGTACGAAATATAATGGGGACAGTTCTAAAGGGGACAGTTCTAAATCTCCGAATCTCCGGGGACAGTTCTAAAGGGGACAGTTCTAAATCCGCAAGCGCGGATTTAGAACTGTCCCCTTTAGAACTGTCCCCATTATATTCTGTTCGCTTCGGTCCGCCACTTCAAGGCCTCATCTTTTTTCCCCAGACGGTCATAAAGATCAGCGATGCTCTGATAAAGATCCTTGGTGCGTCCGCCGGCATCCGCAACCGAGAGCATGAGACCCAGCGCTTCTTCATAACGGCCAAGACGATTATAGGCTCCGGCCGCCATCACCTGCTCGGAAAGCGATGGTGGATATCCGCGTTTCACCGCTTCTTCAAAGGCTGGCAAGGCCTCACGATCGCGCTGTTCACTCATCAAAATTGCGAACAAATACCACCATCCTTGATTAACGTTCGGATTGTCCTTGATCGTTTGACGAATATATTCCTCGGCGGCCGCCACATCTCCGCGTTCAAGCGCCAGCTTGGACCAAGCATAATAAATTTGCTGGCGCTTGGGGCTGAATTTTGCCGCCCGGGCGAACGCTTTTTCCGCATGATCATAATTGGCTGGATCCCATGAACCGCCAACGGTATAAATTTGCCCGAGCATGATCGCCCCCAAGACATTCCGCGGTTTTTGCGACAATTCTTTTTCCAAATTATCCACGGCGAGCTGCCAGAGATCGCGATAAAGCGGTGACTTAATTATTTCCGGAGACGGTTGAATGGACTGCACAGTGCGGCCAAGATTCATCCGCACATCATGGGTGTACGGCCCATTGATGGCCAAGGCCTTTTTGAAACCGGCAATGGTGAGTCCCGCGCTCGTTGGCAATTCATTTTCTGATTTCAAATCTAACAAATTTTCCCGCAGAGCCGGAATGTTAATGTTATAAATAAAAAAAACCGCCATTAGCACCACTAAAATTGCCTGCCACGATTTGAGCGCCCGTCCGGCTTCCGGCGCAATTGCCGAATTTTTTTTCTGCGCCCTAATCAACGCGGCGATTGATCCAAGCACAAAAAAAATCAACAAGTATGAAGTCGGATGATCAAAAACAAAAATATTTGTGGCAAAATGATTCGCCAAAATGCCAATCAAAAAAACGGTGAGCATCACCTGTTCTGGCGCGCGGTGGCCGACGCGCCAAGCGAAGAGCGTCGCCACAATATAAAGCGCCAGATAAGCAAGGAGTCCAATCGCGCCCGTGGTAACGAGCAAATCAAGCAGAGTATTGTGCGCGTGATCAAACCACGTCTCGTAGGTTCCGAACTCTAAGGACACCGGATTGTAGTGTTGATTGAAAACATAAAAGAAATTTTCCGGCCCCCAACCCAAAAGCGGCCGTTCTTTAAAACCTGTCCAAGCCACCTTCCAAGCGATTAATCGTGTTGAACCAGTACCGGTAACAAAAGAAAAGTTAGTAAACCGACTGAAATACGGAGAATTTTTAATAAACGACTGATCCCGGAATAAAAACGGCACGATGAGCAAGGCGGCAATGACAATCCAAACGGCCACCACGGCTTTTTTCCGCATCCGATACATGCGCAAACTCCAAAGAAATCCAATGGTAATAATACCGGCAATGAGCCCAGCCATCGCGCTCCGGGAAGTGGCCCAAACAAAAACCAGCAGGTCCAAACCGGCAATCAGAGCATAGATAATCTTCATTAACGGCTTTGGCGTTTTGAGAAAAAAATACGCGGCCCAAAAAAGATGAAACCCAGCGTAACTCCCAAGATAGATCGGATTCCCAAACGTCCCGTAGATGCGACCGCCGCTGAATAACAAAAATGTCGGATCAATTTTTTGCCAAATACCGGCGGCCAAAGGCAAAAGATTAATGAAGAGCGCTTTACGCCAAAATGATTCAATCTCTTTGGCCTCGGTCATGATGGCTTCAAAGACCAAGGCCAACAGTCCAAAATGAATGAAGGTAATGACGCCGCTCATCCGCTCAAAATTGCTCCAAAAACTGCGACTCGTGTCCACCCCGGCGAAAGAAGCCACCACGAGTACCGCCAAAAATATAAAGATGGCAATATTGACCGGGCTTTTTGCCGGACGGAACCGCGGGCTCACCAAACAAAGTAGCGCATAAAGAGCAATGATCACTTCTATCACAATCTGCATGAAAATAACTTTCCCGAAGATGAAAGGAAAAATCATGGAATGCAGGCCGACAATGAGCGGCGTGAAAAGAAGCGCGGTCATTCCCCAGCGAATCGCCGTGAGCAGTAGTTGTTCAATTTTTTCTGGTTTCATAGAGAACGCGGCAGTGTCTTTATAAACTCGTCCGTCTCTTTCTGAAATGCCGGATCAAGCTGTGCCGCTTTAACCGCCGCGTTGCGGGCTTCATTATACCGTCCGGCTTCTTTATAAGCCACGGCGAGCTTGGCCCAGGTGGCGGCGGTCGCATCCTTTTCCGCCACCAGAATTTCATAAAGCGCGACCAGCCGCGTGTAGTCCTTGGCCGCCATAAACACGGCGCTCACCACATCGCGCAGTGAGGCGCTCTCATGCGAATAGTATCCGCGGTCAAAGGCATCAGTGATAAGCGGAATAGCGCCTTTGGTGTCTCCGGAAACGTAGGTGGCCACCGCCAAATACCACCGCGCGGCATTGATGCTCGGATCCAAATCCACTGCTTTTTTGTAGGTGGCAATTGCTTCGGGATATTTTTTTTCGGCAAGAAAAACTTGTCCAAGCAGAACGTATGATTCCTGACGATGCGGCGTCATCACCACCACCCGAGCAAAGGCCTCTTCAGCGCGACCGAGAGCGGTAGCGTCATGCCGCAGATTCCCCAGATGATAGAATACCCGGCCGACAAAGGCCAACAAGAGCGGATCATTGTCATATTTTTTTTGCAAACGTGAGGACTCATCAAGAAGTATTTGCACGTCTTCAACAAAACGCGCTTGTCCCGTTGGTGTAAAAAGATATTCTTTACGCGCCGCCGCTTTACCGTGGTCAACCAAAGAATCGGCAAACCAGCGCCACGATTCAAAGTGATACGGCGTTTTAATATCCAACCCCTGGCGGAAAAGGGCGCTCGCCTCTTCCCAACTCTGATCGGCGGCATTGAGACCGCGGCTCGTGAAAATTGACGCCCGTATCGGCGCGATATTAACCATCAAGATACTGAAAATGACGGCCACACTTACAATACCTGCCACCAATGTCCGCCAGTTCCGCGGCGGCGTCGGCGGCTGGCCAGCAGTCCCGAGCGCCGAAACGGCGACAGCGCCGGATATCCGGACGATCCACGCGAGCAAGACAATGAAAAGAAAAAGCGGCACATGCGTCTCAAAAGCAAAAAAATTCTGAACAGCGTAGCCGGACAGCGTGGCCAAAATGGCCGCGTTCTCAATTTTTCCCATTTGTCCGGCGCGTTTCATTTTAATGACGGCGGTGATGATGGCAACATAAATCGCGGCATAAGAAAGAAATCCTAATAGGCCGGTGGTTGCCAGAAGCTCCAGCCACATGTTGTGCGGCTTGTCAGCGCGCGTTTCGTAAAATGAAAACCGCGCCAACGCCGGATCGTAAAACTGATCATTCACAAACCGATAATTTTCCGGCCCCCAACCCAGAAGAGGCCGCGCCGCAAAACCCTGAAGAGCCGTCTTCCAGTTGATGAGACGAGTGCCAAGGGTGATCGTCCGTGTCGTGACGGAATTTATAATTTTCCCCAACGGCGTTTTTTGCACGAGGGCAGTATTCCTTGCTAATAAAATACCACCGCTAAAAAATATTCCCAATAAAACGACGGCAATAATACTGCGCCGGATGATACCCTTCGCGCTCATGAAACCAAGAACAATGCCAAAAACCGCAAGCCCGGCGGCGAGCCCGAGAAAACTTCCGCGGGTGTTCGTGAAGTAAAGCGCCACCAAGGAAATCACGACACCGACGGACAAAATAATTTTTTGCCAAATCTTATTAGCGTGCCGCCAAAAAATCGGCGCCGCTAAAATCATAACCACCAGAGCCGCGGCCAGATAAATAGGATTGCCGGCTGTGCTTGAAACGCGCGTCCCGAATTCCTCGGCAGTGAATTGAAGAGAACTTGGGAGAAAATCGGCGCGACGCTGAATGACGCCAATCAATGCCATGAGCATTGAGGAGCCAGTCGTGACATAAATAAAGCGCCGCCACCAAACGCGGTCAATCAAAGAACTCGTGATCAATATCAAAAAAATCGCGAGATGGAACCAAAAAATCCAGCCGAGCGCGCGCGCCATATCGCTCCACAAACTCTGATGAAGGTTGACACCAAAAATCGCGGCCACGAATCCGACCACAATAAAAATTAAAAAGGCCGCTACAACGCTATTTTTGACATTCCATTTAACGCCTTCCCGAGCCCAAATCAGCGCGGCGCCAGCGGCCATGATTTCAATCAAAATCTGCATGTAAATTGTCTTGGGAAAAGTGAACGGAAAAAGTGAAGACGAAAAAACTATGAGCGGCGACAAACCCAAAAGTAGAAGACAAATATTCAGCAGAGTACGAACGTGTTTCATGATTATTTCGTTTCTAAAATTTCTTTAACAAACGCCGCCGCCTCCGGTGTCACGGCAGGATGCCCAAGTTCAATCGCTCGTTGAATTTCTATTTTCACCTCCGGACGTTTCCCGGCAATATCCAAAGCCAAGCCGTAAAACCAATGACCGTCCGCGGCGTTAGGATCAAGGTCACGCGTCTGTCGCAGAAGGTCCAGAGCCGCGTTGATTTTTTCCGAGCCGAGACGCGGATCATTTGCCTGCTCCAGATATGCCTGTGCTAAAGTGAAAGCATAGGTCTGACGTTTGGGAGATAATTTCAAAGCCGTATTTAAAAATATCTCGGCCGCGGCAAAAACCGGACCGTCAATCTTTTGGCGGTCGCCGGATGCCCCGGCCGCCAATAAAATCTGCCCGATCATATTTGGCAAACGGCTCGCCGTTGGATCGCGCTCATAATCATAGCTTAACGCCGCCATAGTTTGGTCAAAAACCCTCATCGGCATATTCTGTCCGCCGTTCAATGCTTGAATAATCCGATTCCCGGCCGTCCAGTGCAGATCAGCCGCATATGGCCCGCGATACGCGGCGCGGCTTTCATAATCCGCCGGGTGGGCAAGGATTGTCAAGAGCCGCCCGCTCATAATCACCACGATCGCCGCCGCCGCCACTGATATAACAGTGATGGCGTACTTTCCGCCAACATCCGCGGCGGACTCGATGTGTCCTCGCCCCGCGACCTCGGACGAAACGGTCGCGGGTCGAGACACATCTGCGTCCGCCCGCCTAAATGGCACTGCCGCCAACAAAAATACCATTGGCGCCAAACTTGATAACGTATCAAACGCCGTAAAACCTTGGACCGCAAAAACCGTCAATGTAAAAAATGCCGCCGCCCGCGCTTCCCGCGTCCATGGCGTCCGCAGAATCTGCGCCGCGGAAACAATTAAAAAAATCAAATACGCAATCAGACCAATCGCGCCTGTCTCCACGGCATACTGCAGATAAACATTATGCGGCTTGTCTTGCTGAACCTCAAACGCGGAAAATTCCAAAAGGCGCGGATCATAATTTTTGTCAAAAGCGCGATCAAACAAACCAAAGCCCCAACCCAAAACCGGATGTTCGGGAATGGAACGGAGCGCCACTTGCCAAATGATGAGCCGGGTCACTCCGGTTTCGCGGCCGGAAGAAACAGCTCGCCCACCAAACCAGACCGCGCTCACAACTAATAAGACGAAAACCGCCGCCGCCAGAAAACGACGCTGACCCCTCAAGGCGAGGGCGGCGTAAAAAAATACCGCCAGCACACCGGCCACCATCCCCAACATCGGGCCTCGCGAACCGGAAAGAAAAATCGCCGCGAGCATGAGAGCAATAGTCGTGAGATAAAAAAACCAGCGCCTTTTTTCCAGAGCCAAACGCCAAAGAGCGATTCCGCCGGACACCGTCAGATACGAAGCCAAAAAAAGCGGATTGCCAATGGTGCTCGCAGATCGGCCCGACGCGTCAAAAAGCCAAGCGCGTAAACCCGGGCTCCACTTTTCCAAAATCGCGATCACGGAAACGAGACCGGCCGCGGTTACGAACATCACGAAAAAAAACGACTGATTTTTCTGCTCGGAAAAAATTACCCGTAAAACTGTAAATGCCAGCCATAAATGCCACCAAAGAATCAGCCCATCTATCCGGCTGACACTCCCAAACACGGATACTTGCCATGAGGCGCCAAACAAAGCGGACATGGTGAAAATTAAAACCACAACCGCTAAGGCAACAGAGATAGGTTGCCGCGCCGCTTGCCATAAGGCCGATACTCCCTGCGGTCGCCAAGCTACCACCACCGTCAATATCCAAATCAATAAAAAAAACAAAGCGCTTCGCGGCACGCTGAAAGGAAATTCAATCCCCCGAATAAAAATAAGCGGCAGTACGGCCAAACCGCCGAGCAAGAGGCGTTCAATGGTTGCGCGGGCGTCAATCTTCACGAGTGTAGAATACCTCCTTTTTACACGAGTGAAAAGGGCGCGGAAGAAGCTGGAGAATGGAAAGATGCAAATGGCGTGTACTGTTGAATAGTTACCGAAAAATGTCGTGTTGCTTAGAACAAGAACGACATTTGTCGGTAACTATTCAACACGAGACAAGAACGCCATTTGCACCTTTCCATTTGCCAGTATTCGCACAAAAGAAAGCCCCTCCCCCGCATCAAGCGGAGGAGGGGACTTTCTGGCTTCAGCAACTTTTAGTGTTGCCAAGCGCCAACGCACCTTAGTAAGACAAGGTCTTACCAGTGAGCGGCAAGGTATTCACCGTGGTGATACCAACAGTCACGAATCCATCATCCCAAGTGATACCCGTTGAGCCGAGACCGACCGTCAAGGTCTTAGTCGAAGCGGCATCTTGCGTATCCAAGGTAACGGTGAATGTCTGACTGGCACCGGACGCGATGGCAACATCAGTGAAGTTGCCAGCCGTGATCGCGGTGTTTCCAAGTCCTGGCATGCCCGTATTATGGTTGAACTGCGTGGCAGCCAAGAGGTTGGTAGCCGCGGTATCAATCTTGTAGATACCGAGGGAACGGACGGTGTTCGTGCCTGCGGCCTGCGAGATGGAGGTACCAATGGTCACATTCATAAGTTGAATGTTGGCATCAGCGCCATTCGTATTCGCAGTGTTGGAGACAACGAACTTAGCCACCGTGGAGCTGGCCGCCGCTGAAGACGTGCCGCTTGGGGCATCAGAAGCGTGCGCCACCGAAATCTTGGTGCGCAGGACGGTCTGAACGCTACCCGTAACGGAGCTGGCGACAGCTGTTGCTGTACCGCTCACGCCATTG
This sequence comes from Candidatus Magasanikiibacteriota bacterium, assembly GCA_015661005.1. Classification (GTDB taxonomy): domain Bacteria; phylum Patescibacteriota; class Patescibacteriia; order Magasanikbacterales; family JACTTX01; genus JACTTX01. The sequence continues at coordinate 19,816 of JACTTX010000016.1, read as the reverse complement.
CCCACAGTGAGGGCCGTACCTGACGACAAGCCCTTCGCTTGCACCGGATCGCTACCATCAGTCAAGTAGTCGGTGATGATCGCGACGGTGTGCGTAGTGTTCGAGAACGTCACCGGTGAAGCATTGACATCCGCAACGACCTTAAGGGTCTTTGAGGTGCCGGCATTCACTTGGTAGGTGAGGTTCGGGAACTTGGCATAGGCAGTTGTGCCATTAGCCGTGGTGGCGTCAAGAGACGAAACCGTGGAACCCACTTGGCTGTCGCCGTCATAGAGCTTCCAGTTGATGAGCGCGCCAGTTGGAGAAACCAACGAGGTACCCATTGAATCCGAAATATCCAGTTCAGTCACTTGGAGATTTTCGGCCTGGTCAGCGGTGAGCTTGAAGTGCATCAAGTCAACACCGGTCTTGCCCATGACGATCTGGGCCGCCGTTGGCGTGTCACCAGCATTGGCCAAGGTGAGGGTACCGCTCGTGGCAACAAAGACGCGCTGTAAGAATGAAGTGGCCTTCGTCACTGTGCCGGATGAACCGGTATCAGTCGTCTGGTAGCTCAAGCTTGACGGAAACATAATGCCATCCGTGTCAGAGTTGATGGTGTTGCGGTTCGCATCCGACGGCGAGAGAACGTCAGCCACAATGTCCACCACATACTGATCGCCCTTATTCATGGAGATCGCGGTGGTGAGAGAATAGGTGTACGTTGTGGCGTTGGCTGCGCTCAAGGTGCCTGTCTCTGGAGCGAGGTCAACACCATTGTGCTGCAAACGCATCTTGTTGAAGACGTTCGCGGCGACACCACTTGAAGAGTCATCCTTGATCACGATTTGCGTAACCTTGGAGCCCTCACCGGCGCCGGCTTGAATCACGAAGGAACCGATCTTCACGTTCTTCGCATTTTTCACGCCAGACGCGGTGGTGGTGTTGGTGGCATCAGCCAACCCGGCATTCTTCACAACCGTCGGAACGCCGGTTGAGAAGGTCAGGGTGTTGCCCGTGATCTGCGACGTGCTGATGTTGGTCAGGGTCACGAGACCTTGAGCGTTGCTTGAACCGGAAGCTAACGTCGGATAAACGGTTGATCCGGAGGCGATCGTGGTGTCAGTGAGGTCACCGACCACCAAGAGCGCGCTCGGTTTACCGGCCTTCACAATAAAATTATTGGTGAAGGTAAAGGCCGCGGTAATGCCGGACCCAAGAGCCGTGGTTGAAGCCACCGTGGAACCAACCTGCGAACCATCAAGCACAAGCTTTGTGTTCTTGATGACGTCAGTGGTGTCCGAACCGGTGAAGTAGAGGGAAAGCGCTGTCACTTTCACATCTTCGCCAGCGGCGCTTAAGGTGAACTTACCGAGCGTAACAGCCGTGCCGTTCAAGGCCACGTTGCTGGTCGGCGCATCGGAGGCAGTGCTGATTGTAAGCGTACCCACGTTAATTGTGGTTTGAGCTGTGGTCTCAACATTAAAGGTGTCAGTGTTCAGAGAAACTGAAGGCACATACACCTTGTAGTTGCCGTCCCAAGCTACGAGATCTTCCGAGTTCTGGATGCTGTACTTGTAAGTGCGGTTAGCTCCGCCGGGAATATCAAAGTAGAGATCCAAGAACTTGCTCTGGCCGGCGAGGACTTTAAGACCATCACCGTTCACAACCGCACCTGCTGAATCTTTCGTCAAGTCAAAGGTGAGGGAGTTGTTGTCCATCAGAGCTTTAGCGGTGTCGTATTGGACGCTGGCGATCTGGAGCTTGAAGTTCTGGAGATCATCATTGTCAATAGATCCGATCTGCGTGAACCTAACTTTCTTAACGTAGATATCTTGATCCATGGCCACGACTTTGAACTGGGCTCCATTGTAATTGGTCTTGCCGGCGTCAACCGTTGTTGAGGATAGCGGCGAAGTGGTGGCGAACTCTAACTGACCGAGGTCAGTGACGCTCGCAACCGTGCGCTCGCCATCAACAGCGCTACCGGAAACGGAAGCGCCGCCAGAGAGGGTCACGCCGGACGCGGCCACCGAGAAGCCGATGGTGGAGCCGACGGATGCGCTCTTGTTGACATCAGCGGTCAGCCACACTTTTTTGGTGGTGCCACCGGTAACCGTCACCAGTCCTGCCGTGCTGGAAAAATTGACAATACCGGAATTCACCGAAGATGATTTGGCAAGAACGACGCCATTCTCATCCTCAAGGTAAACCTGGTCAATGTCGCCATCTTTGGAGATACCCGAGCGGGTCGCTTTGAGGCCCGTCACCATGGCATCACCGCCAGCCGCCGTCAAATTCATTGACAGCATCTTGGCGCGGCGCTGTCCGGACTGGTTGCCCGTGGTGTCAACCACCACCGAGCCGCCAGTTGGATTGTCAGACGCGGCCGAGATCGTCAATGCGCCACCGGTTGGCGTTGGCGTTGCTGATGCGCCCAGCGTTAGATCTTTAACTTCCGTGTCGCCAAGCGCTGTGCCGGTTGCGTAAGAGGAGAGATCCGTAACAGTCACAACGTAAGCGGTGTTAAAACCGTTACCAGTGAAAGCCGCGGCGCTAACCTCACGCTTGGAACTGCCGTCAATGTAATAGGTCTTATCACCAAGCTTCACGAGTGAACCCGAAGGATAAACTGCGGAAGCCAAATCACTGCCAGCTTTATAGTTGGTGAAGAAAGCGTCAGACACGTCATCAACTTTCTTGGCCCAATCTGTGCCCCAGAGAGCTTTGGCGATGTCTTCGGTCTTTACCCAACGAAGGGTGCCGCCCGGTTCAACGGCATAAACCTTGGGATCAGTGGTGATCTTAACAAGGCGGGTGCCGGGACGATAGGTGGCATTGCCTGCCAGTCCGTAGTTCTGAATTTCCGAGAGCGGAACGGTTTTCACGCCCGAGAAACTTGAATACCACGTGCTGTAGGTCTTTTGGTTCGGGAAGATGTAGCGCTTGCCACCCTTGTAATAGTAGACCGTCGCGAGGGTGTCTGGTTTGACCAGATCACCGTCAACGAGCGTCACCGCACCATTGGCCGTTAAAGGCGCAACGAGTGCGGCAAAACCCACTGACCAAAGAATGGTCGCGACGACCGTGGTGAAGGTAAGCGCCTTCCGCCCCAATCGTAATGTTTCTGTCATAATTGATTGAACTCTCTCATGCTTGGCATGAGCAGAGAATTAATAAATTTTTTTATTGCATGACGCGATGGGAATCGCTCGACCTTTTTTGTCATACAATTAACTAAAGTTCTGTGGACGTTGCTTTAATTATGATAACGTTAGACGTTGTTGAACTGGACACGATTAAAGGAACCAGTGTGTCAATGCTCTTCAAAAGCGTTGAGGTGGCTACGACGGCCTTAACGGCTTGATCAACAATTTTTTCAACTTCTTGAGTGGCGGTGGCGCCTTCTTTAACCTTGTCCATCGCGCCGGAAAAATCATTTTTCTGCAAAGCGACACGGGCCTGTTCCAGTGAAGTCTTCACGGCATCCGTTGCCGTTTGTGTCGGTAGAATCAGATTAACCACTTTGCCGGTGGCGGTGACGGTGGAAGTGGCGGAAGTAACGTTCACAATCTGGACGACGTCTTGCACGGAATCGGCAACATCCGCGGCCAGCATTTTTATTTTGTCATCAACTTTATCCTTGACTTCATTTTGCGTGAGGGACTTGTCCCCTTCCAAATGCTTCTCCACGATGGTCTGCACGGCTTTCACGCCGGAATCCGTCACCGCATCTTTAATTTGCGTTAGATCCGATTTAATTTGTGAATCCAACTGGCCGTCGCTTTTTTTGATGGCCGTGTGAAACTCGCTGGTCTTCCGATCCACCATCTTGGCCACTTCCATCACTTTGGTGGGGTCGCTTTTTTTCATTTCTTCAATTGAAGCATTCACCTGTTTCAAATCTTCTTTAATGCGCCGGGCCGTATTAGTCACCTGCGCCTGTTTTTCTTTGCTGTTTTTTCCGGAGACGGACGCTGTCTCCACGATTTTGGACACTTCATCAACGCGCCGCGCCACAAAAGAGACGCGCAGAGCCGTTTCCGCGGCCGCACCGCCGGTCATACTAGTCAATGCCAACTGGGTTTTTTCCGTGGCAATCTTTACTGAATATAGGACGTCTCCGGGCAAACTGTTTAAGGAAGCGCTGACCGTGGTAATCCAACCGCCCGTGGCCACCACAAAGACTAAGGCAATGATCATGATCGGACGCAGCGCCAGACGGAATGATTGTTGTGGCAAAAAGGCGCGTACCAGTTCTCCGGCTTTAACCATGCCGATTTTTTTCCAAGCCAGACGCAATTTCTGCGCCAAGGTCGGTTGTTCAACCGAATCTTTGACTCTGGCCGCCAAAGTATTCTTGACTTGCATCATTAAAATTTCCCGATTGCGGGCAACAAAATTAGCCGCCGGATTGATCCCGCGGATGTTGGAAATTTCTTTCAGTGAATTTTTTATCGTTCGATTAGACATTTTTATTTTACTTTTTCGTTCGCGCTACTCTCGGCAATCCCGTTATTGGCAATCAACTGCCGCAAAGTTTTCATCGCGCGATGCAGGAGAACGCGACTGCCAACTTTTGATTTTTCCAAAATCGCGCTGATTTCATCCATTGATAGACCGTCAACATAACGGAACAGGATGATGTCGCGATACTCACTCTTCAGCCGACGCACAGCCGCCAAAACTTTCTGGCTGTCTTGCTTCTGCTCTAAATTTTTGACGAGCGCACCCAGATCAGAGACGTCCTCCGTTTCTATCACCTCTTCAAAAGAAGCGTTGTCTTTGCGCTGGCGATAAAAATCAATGACAACGTTTCTGGCGACGCGATAAGTCAAGGCGACGAGGTTGCGGACATCCGTGTGATCTTGAAGATATTGCCAGGTTTTCAAAAAAACCTCACTGGTCAGGTCTTCCGCTTCCGGCGCCGAGGAAACCTTAAAATAAATGAATCGGTAAATGCGTGACACATACCGATCGTAGAACTCGCCGTAGGCCTCCGCGTCTCTCTGCCTCTGGACTTTATATAGGAGGAGTTTGTCTGTGAAGAAGTCCGTCATTTAAGTAGACGTAAATTAAGGAAAAATGTTACACCAATATAGCGCGATTGGAGCAAATTGGCAATGGTTTGAGATATGAAGTGCAAATTGCATGTCTGTTCAAATAGTAACCAATAAATATCGTGTTCTCCAAACAAGAACGATATTTATTGATTACTATTTGAACAGAAGACAAGAGCGCCATTTGCCGGTAACTATTCAACTCTAACTTTCAGTCTCTGTTTGTATATACTACTCTACACAAACAATGCTTTTTACCGACTTATAAAATCGTGTCCATTGACAGGATTTGACCTTTTTTGCTACTATTTTTGTATAGGATAGTATATACAAATATGGATGCTGACACAATCATCCGCCTGACCATTTCCGAAGCCGCCAAACTCTTTGGCGTGAATCAGCAAACCGTGCGCCGCGCCCTCTCCGATGGCGAGCTCACCTATGTTATTGTCCAAGGAAGGTATAAAATTAACTTTGAGAGTTTGCTCAAATGGTCGCAACGCCGCATGACTGTGCACAACAAGATGAACGAACGGGGTATCGGACAGTATATAGAAAAATGGAGAATTAAGAATACCTTGTTTTCCCCCAATCCAAAATTAGTGGAAAAAGCGCGAGCCAAACGCCAAGCAAAAAAAAATCCACCGCCGTCGGCAGAACCAGAGGCAGTTCAAATCCAACCAGCGCCGGAAAAAATAGAACCGCCGCCAAATGCGTCGGAAAGACCAACGGACGCTGGTCAGTGGTCGACGGGACAAACATCGTTTCTATGATACGGGAGCTGAAGATTGTAATGAATAATGAATGGGCAAATGGCGTGCAAGTTGAATAGTAACCGATAAATGTCGTTCTTGATTGGAGAACACGACATTTACCGGTTACTATTCAACACAAGACAAGGACGCCATTTGCCCATTCATTATTCTCCAATCTCCAGTTTCCATATTCTAACTTCCCTCTATGTCTCTTACTTCTAAATTCGTCGGTTGGTACGAGCGCCGCTATGGAATTGAAAGGCGCGCCCTTTTGACGCTGGATATTGTTCTGATAAGCGCCGCCGTCGCCGCCCTCGGGATTTTTATCGCCAGCAAATTTTATGTCGTGCCGAGTCATGACGTTTCCTTTGAAGTAAAGACGTCGGAACTGATTTTTGCCGATTCTGCGAAAATAGAAATGCAAATTAAAAATGGGACAGTGAACCCGCTTGATGAAGTAACGGTCGCTGTGGCGAGTCCGAAAGGTTTTATCATTGAAAATGCCGAGCCGGATTGGGACGCGCAAAAAAATACTTTTAGTGTCGGGACGCTGGCTCCGGGCGCAAAAATAGAATTCACGTTAATAGGAGCGCTGTACGTTAGTGTGAACGACACTGATCGCCTGACCGCCACGCTCGCTTACAAAGATCAGGTGAGCGGGGAAAGAAAAAAACAAGAACTGATTGTGCCGCTCACCCCGCGCCGGTCGGCGTTGGAGGCGAACGCTAATTTGCCCGAGGGAATAATTTTAGGCAGTCAAACACCGTTCACCGTAACGGTGCGCAATAAAGGAGCAAGAAAAATTTCCGATGCCGCCGTATTGGTCAGCGTTGATGGCGTGGAAATTGTTGGTGGTGAACCGGCCATTGATTCCTTCGGCAACTGGACGGATTTGACGTTTGAAGCCAAAGAAACCAAAACTTTTACGGCTGTCCTTGATAGCCGCCGCAGTCAAAGCGGTGAAACCAAACTCATCTTAACGCCGTCGGTCAAAATTCCGGACGGCGGTTCGGCGCTGGCGGCGGCCGTGGAATCGCGGATAAAAATTGTTAAAGCCGGATTAACGCTGCAGCCGGTTTTTTCGGACACCAACTTGGCCGTCACTACCGCACCGACGGGCGAAATTGTCATCAAAAATAACGGCGCCGCGGCGGTTGATGATGTTTCTCTGGAAGTTAATCTGACTCCGAATGATTTGGCGCAAACGGAAAAAAATAAAATCACACCGAATGACTTTCCGGCGCTCCAAAAAATTAATTCCGGAGCGGAATTCCGCGTGCCCATAAAATTTACTTTGAACGCGCTGACTTTGTCGGGACCGGACATATTTGATCCGAGCATAGCTTTAAGCATCTCACTCACCGGCGCGATTGACGGACAAAAAATTCAAATAACGAGCGCTCCGGTTTGGTTCAAAGTGAACGGAGAGCTAAACGCGGCCGCAAACGCCGCCTATTTTTCTCCGCAAGGCGAACAATTGGGACGCGGCCCCTTGCCGCCGAAAGTCGGAGAGCAGACAACCTATTGGGTCACCGTTGATGTTGGCGCCACCACTTCTAATATTGAGAACGTCGTTTGGGAAGCAACGCTTCCGGCTGGCGTAATCGTCACCGGAAAATCCAACGTGCTGTTCGGCGAACCGCTCGTCTACGGCAAAGGAAAAATCACTTGGAAGATTCCTAAACTTCCGGCGCATAGTCGCGGCACAATAAGTTTTGAAGTGGGCCTAACGCCAAAAACGGCGGATCGCGGAAAAATTCCAACGCTCTTGCGCGATATTCATGTTGCGGCCAATGATTCTTTCACCGGCGCCACGCTCACCAAAAATCTTCCGGACATTGACGTTGGGTTGCCGTCCGACACCAAAGCGCAGGAGAAAGGCGTGTACGTAAAATGATATGAGAAAATTGGCGAGCTACTTTTTTGGATGGTGGCTAATTTTTTTAGTCGCACTTCTTTTCACCACGCCGTCCGCGGCCGCCATTTTCAAAAATGATTTTCCCAAACGCGCCAATTATTATCTGGCTTGGACAGTGTCTGATCAGGAAGCGGATGAATTGGCCAAATGGGATTTGTTGGTTTTGGATATGGAAGTGCAATCGCGCTCGCCGGGCGCCTTAGCCCGCATCCGCGCCCAACACCCCGGAATAATAATTTTGGCGTACGTCACTTCTCAAGACGTGCGCAAAGATATTGCCGATCACGCCGATGATGGACGGATGGCGCAGATTAGTCCGATGCGTTTTTCTCTGGCGGCGCAAGCGCCGTCCAACTGGTATTTGAAACGTCCGGATGGCAATCGGATTTCCTGGTGGTCAACAACTTATCTTTTGAACGTAACGGATCAAGCGCCAGTTATGAACGGCGAGCGTTGGAATACACTGCTTCCGCGTTTTGTGAACGAACGGATTTTGTCTACCGGACTTTGGGACGGGGTGATGTATGACAACAGTTGGGACGGGATCACTTCATTTGTCGGCAATGATGTTGATGCCAATCTTGACGGCGGGCGCGATAACGCCGCCGTTTTGAACGCCGCTTGGAAAGCCGGGATGCAAAAAATTTATCGCGTTACCCGTCAACTGGCGGCCGCGAGCGGCAAAAGTCCTATTATTCTTTTTGGCAACGGCAGTTCCAATTTTACGGATTTGAACGGCGTGCTTTATGAAAATTTTCCACGTTACGGATGGAGCGGCACTTTGCGGGCCGCGGAAAACGGTTTGACTCGCAGTACCGCACCGTCCGCGTATTTGATCAATGCCAACACCAACAACGTTCCGAATCCTCTGGACTTCCGCGCCCTGCGATATGGTTTGACGAGCGCGTTAATGGGTAACGGCTACTTTTCTTTTGATGACGGTGACGCCCACCACGATTCCCGCTGGTGGTATGACGAATATAATACCGTCTTGGGACGCGCCCGCGCCACGGCGACGCAAGTTGGCACCGGCCGCACCGGTTTTTGGAGTGACGGATTATGGCGGCGGGAATTTGATCGCGGAGTAGTTTATGCCAATGCTTCGGACGCGCCGAAAACAGTAAAGTTCAATACTGATTTTGAAAAAATCCGCGGGAACACGGAGACAACGGTGAATGACGGCGCCGTTGTCAATTCCGTCACCATAGAACCGCGGGACGGAATTGTTTTACTCCGCCCGATTGATGAAGTGCGGAATGTGGCTTTTTTAACCGGCGCCTTTGCGCGAATTTTGAATCGTTACGGTCAAGCGGTGCGGAATGGATTTTATGCCAGCGTAGCCGGACTGGCCGCCGGAACAAATGCTTTAATTGCGCCGCGTCCGACCGGCGGCGATTTATTGATTACAACATCTGACAATACGGTGCGCGTTGTTGATCGTGGCAGTGGCGCGCTGATTTCTTCCTTTGCGCCGTTTGGCACGACGTATCACGGCGGGCTGACCATTGCCGCCGGTGACATTGATGCCGATGGTATTATTGATTTGGCAGTGGGCTCGCGGCGCGGCGGCTATGCCAAAATTATAAATTTGAACGGCGCCGCCAAAAGCCGATTGCTCATGCCTTTTGGATCGCGTCACCAAGGCGGCGTCACTGTGGCCATTTCCAAAGCCGGATATTTGGTGACCGCGCCGTATTCCAATGCCCAAGCGCTCGTTAAAATTTTGGCGCCGGATGGAACCGAACGCAATTCTTTTTATGCCTATGCTTCTAACTTTCGCGGCGGCGCGTCGGTCGCGATTGGAGATGTCAATGGGGACGGCCTTGAAGAAATTATTACCGGCGCCGGAAACGGCGGCGGTCCGCACGTCCGCGTCTGGTCAATGGACGGAGAATTGCGCGGCCAATTTTTCCCCTACGATCCAAATTCAAATAAAGGCGTTTGGGTCGGCGCCAGCGACACGAACGGCGACGGCGCCAGTGAAATTATTGCCTTGCAGTTGCCGGTGATTCCATAAACACCAACGACTTCTGCGGCAGATAGGCGCAGATGTAGACCAAGTAACGAGTGGCGATCAAATCCCACGAATAAATCGGGGTAACGGCAGAACGCATGGCCGCGCCGGTGGCACGCGCCTCCAATGGTACGCTAATCATCGCCGCCATTTTTTCCTTGAGCGCAAAAACATCATTCGGCGCAAAGAAAATTTTGTCACCCTGAACAAGTTCACGATGCGGCGCAATATCCGAAAGCAGAATTGGCGTGCCATGGCCCATAATTTCAATGACGGCCATGGGCAAGCCCTCGGAGTTGGAAGCATGCACGGCAAAAGCGGCGTGCGCCATCAATGATTTCAAAACGCCGCCGGACTGATAACCGGTGAAAACAATATCCGTATCTTTAGCCGCCGTCTGTTTGAGCAGTTCCACGTATTCATCAGTGAACGAAGAATCTCCGACAATCACCAATTTCAGATTGGCAACAAGCACCGGCCGCTCCGCTTTGAGCCGCTCGTACGCTTCAATGGTAGTGTGCACACCTTTGTGCGGAACTAGACGCGTTACCACCAGAATATATTTCTGCGGCAAAAGTCCGTATGACGCCAATGGTTCCTCCGTCACTTTTGTTTCCGGATCAAAATTAGCGCCGTTCGGCAGAACCACGGTTTCACGATTGTACATTTCCGCGCAATAATCTTTCAGAAAATTTGCGGACACGAAAACCTCGTGGCCAAAAGCGCAAGCAAAACGTTCGCCCAATTTCAAAAACCAGCGCGCCACGCGTCCCCACTTTTCATGCTCGCGATCCAAACACTGAAACGAAATAAAAACTTTAGCCCGCGGTTTAAAAAGCCGCGGCATCCAGGAAAGCAAAGCCGGACCGACGCCGTGAAAATGAATCACGTCAAAATCGGAAAAAAGTGCGTGAATGGTGGACGTGAAAGTATGAACGATCGCGTCCAGATGTTTGGTGTGAATGGTGAACGTGGTGATGAGACGAATTCCACGGTAAAAAATCCCGCCAGCATCGCCCTTCTGAATTTCCGGATGAGAAAGATTGGTGTACCAGGAACGGCAATAAACCGTGACCTGGTGGCCGCGGTTTACAATGCGCGCCGAGAGCTCTTCAACGGAGCGTTCAACGCCGCCAAAAATTGTCGGGACGCCTTTGGCGCCAATCATCGCGATCTTCATAATTCCGCCTAAAATAGGGCTTTAAATGCTGTGGATAACTCATCCCCAGTCCCCTATTTTAGACGCTAAACTATAACAAAAACAGGGGTTTTTGTCAAGACCCTGGAATTGGGGACAACCTTGGGGACAGTAGACCCCGCTTTTTTTGGAGCCGCACTTCACCGCCTTATGCACAGATTTTGAAATAACTCGGGCAAGAGTGTTATAATGACCAAAACTTCTCTATGAAAAAAATGAATAAATCATCCACGACCGCCAAATTTTTGGTTAAGCTCAAGAAAAATGTTCCCCAAACCTTTGACGTAATTACTGATGTCAAAAAAACTTTTGATCAGGCCTTGCTTGGAAATCATTCTCTCTTCTATCATCCATTCGGCAACGGAATAACAAGCGGTCAGGGTATTACTGGCGATATTGGCAGTTCACTCGCTAAAATTTTCAGCCAGAAATAACGCGATTGTATAATCCCAAAAGCGCCCGTAAATGCTGACGCGGCTCATGATGAATTTCCGCCCAGGCGCGAGCGCGGCCGCCAACCTGTGAGGCCTCATCCGGTGGCAAATCCCAGACAGCGCGAATGGTTTCCCGCAAACCTTTAACATCTTTGGGCGTGAACAAAAATCCCGTTTCTTTATCTGTGATCTGCTCCGGCACTCCGCCCACTCGGGAGGCAATGACAATTTTTTCCATGAGCATGGCTTCAAGAATAGCGAGCGGATAATTTTCATACCATTCCGACGGCAGAACCACAGCGCGGGCATTGGCCACGGTTTCTTTAAGTTCATCGCCTTCCAAAAATCCGAGGAACTCCACCTTGGCGAGCACCTGATCATCAACGTATTTTTTTAGCTCATTCATTTGCGGCCCGACACCGACAATCTTCAATTGCACCGTCGGCAAACCCTGCATCGCGTTCAATAAAGTGAGCAATCCTTTCTCCACGGCCAGCCGACCAAAATACAAAAGATAATTTTCGTGCTCGGGGTGCGGCGCGTATTCATCAACATTCACCAAGTACGGCAGTTGCACGATTTTCTCCGGCGGCTCGCCCCATTCCAAAAACTTTTCCATCATAAATTTGCTGGGGCTGATAAAAAGATCAACGCCGCGCTCGTAAAATTGCAGGGCTTTATGAAAATTGAGTTCAACGGCGGCGCCCAATGACGGTAAAAAAGCATCATTGATGCATTGATGAATCGCGGCGTTTCGAAAACGGCGGCCGATACAGCGTTCGCAAATTGAACCCTGGGTGAACATTTTATAATTCGGGCACATCAGTTTGTAATCGTGAAGGGTCTGGACAACGGGAATTTTATGATTTTTGAGCACGGTCAAAATTGACGGTGAAAGATGTTGGTAAATATTATGCAGATGGGCCACATCCGGTTTCACGATTTTGAGCAACGCTTCCAAATTGTTGGCGGCTTCCAGCGAATATAAAATCCGTCCGGCTTTGCGGAGCGTCCCGCCGGGTTTCCGGAAATCAATTTCCGAAACAAAATATTCGCTCCAAGGCGTTGGCGCGTTTTTTGGATGGTGCATGGAAAAATGAATGACCTCATGCCCCGCGCCCTCCAGCGCGCTCATCAAGTCAAACATATATGTCTCCGCGCCGGCGCGGCGATAGAAGTATTTATTGATTTGCAGAATTTTCATAAGGATAGGAGAAGCTGGAGAATGGAAGCACCTTAGTGAAGTATCGGTAGCGAAAGCAATGTGCAAATGACGTTCTTGATTGGAGAACACGTCATTTGCATATTGCTTTCGCGAACAGATAGACGGATGCGCGGGACCCGTGTCGAACAAACAGAGATGCGCGTCCGCACATATTCCAGCTTCTATCCTCCGGCTTCCAGATACAACGTCTCATACCGCCGCACCATTTCGCGAATATCAAATTCCGCCAACGCGCGTTCGCGAGCGCGCTGGGCCAAGGTGCGAGCATAAACCGGATTGGCAAACGGCGCGGCGAGCGCCGCGGCCAAGGCCTCAACATTTTCCGGCTCTACAAGAATCCCAGTCTCGCCGTCTTTAATGATTTCCGGCAAACCGCCAACTTGTGACGCAATCACCAAACGTCCGGAGGCCTGCGCTTCCATCGCGGACAAACCTAATCCTTCCCAACGCGATGGCATCACCACGCAATCCAACTTCTCCATGGCGGCGGGAATATCATTGGTCACGCCAATAAATTTAACTTTATCCCGCAAATGCAAAAGTGTCACGCGATCCTGAATCGCGGACTTTAACGAACCTTCACCAATAATTGTCAAATCCCAATCACGATTAGCAATTTTAGAAAAAGCATCCAAAGCCCAGAGGTGTCCTTTCTGTTCTTCCAAGCGGCCGATGATGCCAAAATGAATGGCGCCGCCAAAATGAACCGTCGGCAAGCGGCTGAATCTTTCCACTTCAATCCCATTTCTGATGACAATAATTTTCCGCGGATTTATTTTATCAACTTCAATGGAATAATTTTTGACGGCTTCGCTCACGGCCACTTCCTTGTCAATCATTCCTTGAGAAAACCATTTCCAAAAATGCTTGAGGCGGCCTTCATCCAGATTGAAATTGTGTTCCGTGGAAATAATTACCGGGCACCCGCAAGCCGATTCTGATCCAACGCTTCCACAAGGGCCAACTGATCAACGACCGACGTAACCTGCCGCGTTTATGAAACTCGGCGTGGCGACTGCCCATCATCCGCAAATCCGCGGACAACGGGCCGCTCTCTATGATTGTGGCCACGGTTAATTCAAATCGCGTTGGGTCAAAATGTTTGGCAAATAAAACCACCAATTTTTCCGCGCCGCCAAAACGCAAAGTGGGAATGACATGACAAACTTTTATTTTTTTTCCGTAGAAAACCATACTTATTCGTAGCCGCGCGTCTCTTTCCGCGCCAGCATGGAAATAGCCAGCGCCACGCCCACCGGAATCCAAAGTTTGGAGTTGTAGTAGGAAGTGTTAAAAAGTTGATACACAAAACCGGAAGCCACGCTCATCAAAAGAAAAGGCAAGAGCCCGGACCAAAAAACATGGCCACGGGTTTTCTCCATGGTGCGAACGAGTTCCGAAATCACCCAGCCCACAAAAATAAAAAAAGCGACCAATCCAAACAGACCCTGTTCGGCAATTAATTTTTGCACGACACCATGGGCGTCCAAGGGGTCGCCGTAATCCAAAAAGTAAGCCCGCGTTTCCGCCACAATCGGTAAAAACGTTCCGGCGCCAACGCCTATCCACGGACTGCGTTTGAAATACGTGATCGCAATACGGGTCAAGTCAGCGCGGGTGGAAGTGGAACCGGCGGCAATGTAACTCATGGAAAAAGCGGCCATATACATGAAAAAGGGAACGCCAAGAACAACAACCGCGAGGGCGATTTTTTTACGCAAATCGGCCGTGAGACGGCCGTGCGGCACGGTCAGCCAATAAATAATTCCCTGCACAGCCAACGCGATCCACGCTGTTCGCGCAAAAGTTAGAAGAGCAATTAACACAATCAAAAAAGTTCCAAAAAAATACCAACGCCGTCGGATTTCATCTTTGGCCGAACGGGCAAACCACATCCCGATTGGCGCCGCCGCCACCAACGCTTCCGCCAAAAGATTGTGATTATAACCAAAAGGCGCAAAACCAAAAAAATAAAATGGCGTGGCGCGGCGCCATAATCCGGCCCCACCGACAACAAAAAAAGATGCCAACCCCATTAACGCGCCCAAAAGTCCGGTGGTATACATGACCCGTAAACAATTAACAGCGACGGTGCGCGTGCGAATGATCATCATTGGCAAAGAAACGAACATCAGATAAAAAAATAAAATCGGCCGGATGATAAATTTAACGGACGTGCCAAAAAATTCGGAAGCCGTGGAGCGCAAAGAAACAACCGCCGAAAGAAAAAAAGGCGCGTACCAAACTAAACCGGGAAAAATAATTTTATAATTCGCGCCTTGAGTCGCTTTCCCATCGCGCACGCCCCTGGCCCAATCTACAATCAGTCGGACAAAGACGGCGGCCAACAAAAACATCGCGAAAAAATCCACCCACGGCGCGTCAATGGCGCGAATAAAAGGGATAGTGCGGGAAAATTCGTACTGGGAAAAATCTAAAATGAGGCCAGTGAACGGTGAGAGCGCCACCAAAACATACGCGCCCCAATCCAACCGCCAAGAAAAAATCATCAAGGAAATAAAAAGACCAACGAGCACGATTGGCAAAGTGCCGGTGAGGACGGCCGCCGCCAAAGCGGCCGCGAGCAACAAAATCGCAAGGAACGTGACCTCGCGGTTAACAGACATATCCATCATTGTAGCATAAAAAGAACGCCCCCGACTGTTAGTCGAGGGCGGGCCGGCGGGAATCGCGCAGTTGCGGCGCGATTTTGGCCTAAGGAAGGTTAAGGAAGGTTGTCGAGGCGGAAGATGACGAGGCATCCTCCGACCGGGTTGTTCCAGATCTCGTTCGCCAGCACGGCGGAGGTGCCGTCGGCGCGAACGTACTTCATCTGGACCGTCCCAAGAATCTGGGAGTGACCCGGCTCCGGATTCGCCGTGTTCCAGTGGCAGGCGTACGCCGTGCTCCACCCGCTCGGGTAAATGTACGCCGGATTGAAGTCCGCGTTCCAGGTGAAAATCTGGTTCGCGGTCACGGCGTCCGGAAGCGGATAAGCACAGTCATACGAGCAGTCGTTGTTGACGCGGCAGGCGTGGTATTCCCAGCTGAACGCGCAACCATCAACTGCCGTTTCCGAAGCGTCCGTGAAAGTACAGACGCCGCCGTTCCCCTCAATCAGGAAGGGGCTCGGACAGAAGCCCGCGATCGCGTAGTTGACCGCGATGTAGGGCTTCCCACTGCACTGGTTGGTTCCGCCGCCGCAGACCCCGCTCGTGCACGATTCGCTGACCGTGCACGGAACGGCATCGTTGCAAGTAGCGCCATCGGCCACGTTCGCACGGGAACAAACTCCCGCGACACACGCGTCCGTCGTGCAGTCATTGGCGTCGTCGCATTGCGCGGCCGTTGAACAGGCCGGCGGCGTGACGCACTGATCGCTACCGGCAGTACAAACGCCAACGACGTTGCAGGTGTCTCCGATCGTGCAGGCATTGCCGTCTTCACAGGCGGCGCCGGTTGCCGGAGAGTTCACACAGCTTCCGCTCGCCGCCTCGCAGGCGCTCGCGAAGCAAGGATCCGACGGCGGATCGCACTTGACCGGCGTGAAAACGCAACCGGTCAGGTCGCAGGAATCGGTCGTGCAGAGGTTGCCGTCGTTACAGCTGACAGCGATACCGCCACACGCGCCTGCCGAGCACACATCGCTCGTCGTGCAGGCGTTCCCGTCATCGCAGACGGCCGTGTTGTTGGCGTAAGTACAGCCCGCCAACACGTCGCACGAATCGTCCGTGCAGACGTTGGCGTCAGTGCAATCCACGGTTAGGCCGCCGGTGCAGGCGCCCGTAGAACAGGTCTCCCCGCTCGTGCAGGCGTTGCCGTCGTCGCAGACCACCGACAGGTTCTGATGAACACAGCCGGTCGCCAAGTCGCAGGAGTCCTGCGTGCAAAGGTTGGAATCGTCGCAGGAGATCAAAACTCCGGCGCACGATCCGCTCCCGCACACATCGCCGCTCGTGCAGGCGTTCCCGTCATCGCAGACGGCCGTGTTGTTGGCGTGCAAACAGCCCGCCAACACGTCGCACGAATCGTCCGTGCAGACGTTGGCGTCGTCGCAAGAAACTGCGGCGCCACCACACGCGCCCGCCGAGCAAGTATCCCCGCTCGTGCAGGCGTTGCCGTCGTCACAGCTCACGGCGTTCGGAGTGAACGCGCAACCCGTCAAGGCGTTGCACGCATCATCCGTACACGGGTTGGTGTCGTTGCAGACCACCAACGTTCCGCCGCACGCACCCGCCGAGCACACATCGCCGCTCGTGCAGGCGTTCCCGTCATCGCAGACGGCCGTGTTGTTGACGTGGATGCAACCCGCCAACGCGTCGCACGAATCGTCGGTGCAGACGTTGGCGTCGTCGCAAGAAACCGCGACACCACCAGAACACGCGCCCGCCGAGCAAGTATCCCCGCTCGTGCAGGCGTTGCCGTCGTCACAGCTCACGGCGTTCGGTGTGAACGCGCAACCCGTCAAGGCGTTGCACGCATCATCCGTACACGGGTTGGTGTCGTTGCAAACCACCAACGTTCCGCCACACGCGCCCGCCGAGCAAGTGTCCCCGCTCGTGCAGACGTTCAGATCATCACAAGGCGCCGCGTTGTTCAAAAACACGCACCCCGTAGCCGAGTCACAGGCATCGTCCGTGCAAACGTTGCCGTCGTCGCAGACCTTCTGCGTACCGGGCAGGCACGCGCCCGCCTGGCAAACTTCCGGCCCAACGCAAGCGTCGCCGTTGCTGCAGACCACGACAGTTGTCGGGTCCACAACGCAGACGTTCCCGGCGCAGACGAGCGTGCCGTTGCAGGCATCACCGTCCTCAAACGCGATACAATCCGCGTCCGCAACGCACTCGCAGGAATTGCTCCCGCTCGCGCAAGCGCCGTCGGCGCAGGCATCCCCGCTCGTGCAGGAATTGCCGTCGTCGCAGGCCGCCGTGTTCGGAGTGTGCAGGCAACCCAACTTCGGGTCGCAAGAGTCGTCCGTGCACGGATTGCCGTCGTCGCACAAATTGCTCTCCGGCGTGAAGATACATCCTTTCGCCGGATCGCAGGAGTTCGTCGTGCAAGCAACGTTGTCGTTGCATTGCACCAACTGTCCCGCGCCGCAGACGCCGCCCGTACACGTATCCATCACGGTGCAGGCATTGCCGTCGGAGCAGATGGCAGAGTTGTCCGTGAAGACGCACCCCACCACCGGATCACAGGCGTCATCCGTGCAGATGTTGCCGTCGTCGCAGGTAATGGTTCCACCCGCGCAGACGAAATTCGCGCACTGGTCAGCACCCGTACAGGCATCGCCGTCGTCGCACGCCGCGGAGTTCGGGCTCAAAACGCAGCCCGCATCCGGATCGCACACCTCGTCGGTGCACGGGTTTCCGTCGTCGCAGAATCCCGGGAGCACGTCGGCGTGAGCGCAACCGGTCGTGGCCACGCACATGTCAATCGTGCAGGGATTCTGGTCGTCGCAGGAAACCGCGACACCACTAGAGCACGCGCCCGCCGAGCAGACATCGCCCGAAGTGCAGACGTTGCCGTCCGAACAAGGGAGCGTGTTGTCCGCAAAAACACAGCCGGTCGCCGGATCGCAGGCATCCGAGGTGCACGGATTCTGATCGTCGCAGTTTTTGGCTGCGCCGGTGCAGATCCCGCCGACACAGAGATCACCTTTGGTGCAGGCGTCCCCGTCGTTGCAGGAGAGCGCCACATTGGCCGTGACACATCCCTGCACCGTGTCGCAGTCCTCGCTCGTGCAATCGTTGCCGTCGTCGCACTTGACGGCGTTCCCGAGGCACATTCCGATGAGCCCCGCGCAGGCATCGCCGCTGGTGCAGGCGTTGCCGTCGTCGCAAAATTCGCCGACCAGCGAAACATGGACGCACTTCTTCTGGGCTTCACTGCACGAGTCCACCGTGCAAGCGTTGCGATTCCGACACACACGCCGCCCAAGCAAATATCTCCGCTCGTGCAAGCGCTGGCATCGTCGCAGGCATTCGTGTTCGGCGTATTCGTGCAACCCGTCTTGGCGTTGCACGCGTCATCCGTACACGAATTGGCGTCATCGCAGTTCAGGGCCGCGCCGGACTGGCACTTCCCGAAACCGCAATAGTCGCCGTCCGTGCAGACACTGCCGTCGTCACAGGAGACGCTGGGCGGCTCGGGGGCATGCACGCACCCGTCTTCCGGGTCGCACACATCCTTCGTGCAGACGTTGCCGTCGTCACAGTTCTGACCGATAGGTCCAGACAAGCACCCACCGTCATTGCAGACGTCGCCGATCGTGCACACGTCCCCGTCATCACAGGCGAACGTGTTGCTCTTGTACTCGCACAGCCCCGTTGCCGGATTGCACGAGTCGTCGGAGCAGGCATTGTCGTCGTCGCAATTCACGAGCGTGACCGGTGCGCACTTCCCGCCCGAGCACTTGTCGTTGCTCGTGCAGAACGAGTTGTCCGAACAGGACGCACCGTTTTGCGCGATGAACTGGCAGCCCAACTTCGGATCGCAAGAGTCCGCCGTGCAGGGATTCAAGTCGTTGCAGACCTTGTTGTCCCCCAAGCAGAGCCCGCTATTGCAAGAGTCGTTCTCCGTGCAGGCGTCGCCATTGTCGCACTGGCTGTTCAGATTCTTGAAGACACAGCCGGTGTCGCCCTCGCACGATTCGGACGTGCAAGGGTTGCCGTCATCGCAGTCCGTGAACTTCTTGGCGAGGCAGGCGCCATTCTGACAGGCATCCTCCTCGGTGCAGACATTGCCGTCGTTGCAGACGGTTCCGTCCTTCACGACACTGGTCGCACACGATCCGGATTTCGGATCGCAGGCGGCCGCCGTACACTGGTTGCCGTCGTCCGGACAGACGAACAGCGTTCCCGCGCACTCGCCGTCCACACAGTGGTCGGCGCTGGTGCAGGGGTTGCCGTCGTTGCACGGCTCGGTGCACGAGGGAGTAACTTCTTCCTCGGGCACGTCGGCCACGCCATCGGTTTCGGGCTCGGCATCGGGCGTTACCTCTTCGGTCTCGTCCAGCGTCGCGCCTTCATCCTCCGGCTGAACGTCCGGCGCCGTCTCCGCCACATCAGTGGACTCGTACGCGTTGTCCGTGGTGTCCATTCTTTTCCTGGCGTTCACGTATTTTGGCGCTGCGATGGCGCCTGCTTCGGCGGCGTCCTCCAGCTCGGACTATTCGATCCTCCACGACGCACTGGATGGCGGCGGCGGCACCGCTGGCAGCAGCAACTACAC
>JACTTX010000038.1 GCA_015661005.1 Candidatus Magasanikiibacteriota bacterium | reverse complement strand
CTTTGCGCCGCCAACCAAAAAATCGGTCAATTTTCCGAAAGTCAGATTATGGTGCCCGGGGCCGGACTCGAACCGGCAAGGCCTTTCGGCCGGGGGATTTTAAGTCCCCTGTGTCTACCATTTCACCACCCGGGCAAATGAGCAACATCCAATTAATTTCTGAACTGCCCCTCGGCCTGTTCTCGTGAACTCGGCGCCTGTTCCCATCAAACTATCGCTTTTTTCGGAAATAGGCAAGAAGTTTTGGGAGCGGCAGAGCATTCAGCACATCTTTTTCCACCGCCCAGCCGCGGCGAGCTGTGGCTTCACCAAGCTCAATATATCGCAAATGATCAGGGCTATGCGCATCCGTATCAATCACGATTTTAACGCCAGCGTCTACGGCTTTGCGCACATGCTCATCCTTTAGATCAGTGCGATCAGGGAAACAGTCCAACTCCAGCGCAACGTTATTTTTTTTGGCGGCGACAATCACCGCGTCAATATCAATTTCATAAGGCGGCCGCTGGTTGATCAGCCGTCCGGTTGGATGAAATAAGATGTTGAGATAGGGATTTTGCAAGGCCTTGATAATTCGCTTAGTCATTTCTTCCCGTCTCATCTTAAAATTGGTGTGCACCGCGGCCGAGACAACATCCAGTTTTTTTAACGCGCTGTTTTGAATATCCAAGGAACCGTCTTTCAAAATATTTACTTCAGCGCTTTTGAGCACACGAAAATTTTTGCGCCCCGCACTCTTGGCGCCCGATTTCTCGCCGCCAAATTTTCCGGCGGCAATTTGCGCGTTGATTTTATCAATCGCTTTTCCTTGCCGCGCCAGCCCTTTTTCATCCAAGCCACCGGTCATAGCGAGCGTTTTGGTGTGATCAGTGATGGCAATATAGTCAAGGCCAGCCGTCATAGCCGCTTCCGTCATTTTTTCAAGAGACGCCGCGCCATCCGTCCAATTGGTTTGGACCTGCAAATCGCCGCGAACAGCGCCGTAAGGCAAGAGCGTTGGTAGAGTGTGTTTTATAGCCGCGGCAATTTCCCCGCTCGCCGTGCGCAACTCCGGCGGCATCCAATCCATTCCAAGTTTCTTGTATATTTCCTCTTCCGTTTTTCCGGCAAGACGGCGGCGTCCTCTGAACAATCCGTACTCGGAAAGTTTGAAACCTTTTTGAATCGCGATTTTGCGGAGCTCAATGTTATGTTGTTTATCACCGGTGAAATATTGGAGCGCGGCGCCAAATGATTCCGGCGGAAGGATCCGGATGTCTGCATCCATTCCATTATTCAACCGCACCGAGGAGCGGCCAACGCCTTCCGCATAAACAGCAATCACTTCCGGCATTTTCACAAACGTCTCCTGCGCCATTTTTGGTTTGGTGGTTGTTACCAGTAAATCAATATCGCCGATGGTTTCCTGTCGGCGGCGCAATGATCCGGCAATGACGGCGTGAGATACGCCGGGAAGTTTACGGAAACGTTCTTCAATTTGGCGTGCGAGCGGTAGAATGTATCCTAAAATTTTTCGGTTGCCGGTTTGGCGCAAAAATTCCAAACCGCGTAAGATATTCTGCTCGGTTTTTTCTCCAAGATGCGGGATGACCGCGATTTTTCCGGCTTTAGCCGCCGCTTCCAGATCATGAAGATTTTTAATGCGCAGTTTTTGCCAGAGAAGTTTAATGGTTTTTGGGCCGAGACCTTCCACACGGTAAAGCTCCTCAACTTCAACGGGAAATTTTTTTTTGAGGCGTTCCAATTCTTTGATCTGCCCAATTTTGATGAACTCTTCAATTTTTTCCGCCATGGATTCGCCGACCGTCGGCACCGCGTTTAGCGCTTTTAGCCCGCCTTCTTGATAGATATCACGCAGATCACGGTCCAGCGCTTCAATTTCTCCGGCCGCTTTTTCATAAGCGGCTGGCTTAAACGGAACGTCCATCATCTCTAAGAAAATAGCCATCTGTTTGAAAAGATGGCTGATGTCTTGGTTAATCATACTTGGCATTATAGCACCACGACCGTTTTAGAGCCGCACCGTCAGTCCATCGTAAGCGAGAATTGTTTTAGGCGCGGCTAATTTTTTGGCGAGAGCAGAAATTTTTTTGGCCGCGATTTTATACGGCGGGTATTCGTGGCCGATTTGCGTCAGAATTATTTGACCTACGCCCAACTCTTTTCCGATTTTTATGGCCGCCTCGGCCGTTAGATGCGTCGGGATGAGTTGGCTGATTTGTGTTCCGTCAATCACAAGCGTCGTGACGCCTTCGAGCGCGCGGCTGGCCGTAATGGGCAAAGCGCGCGTGTCCGAGATATAGGCGAGCCGTTCTTGAATTTTGAAACCAAGAGTGGTGATGCGTTCGTCAAAAGCATGATCAACGCGCAGTGGCGTGATCTTCAGGCCTTTAATCACAACAGGTTTGCCGGGGATGAGCCGTGTCCAGAGAATATTTTCGCGGGGATTTATCAGGAAGCGATTTTGCGTGTGCTTGATTGTTTTGGCATCGGCAAAAATTTTAACCGGCTGGTTCCAGATTTTGTGAACGTCAGCAATGCCGCCAACGGCATCGCTGTGGCCATGGGTTAGGAAAATCGCGTCCGGAGCTTTGTTAAGTTTAGCGATCGCCGCCTGTTCAATAATATCCGGGCCGCAATCAAAAAGAAGGCGCGTGTTGCCTTGAACGATCAGAGCGGATGAGCGCCGCCGCCGTGAGCGGCTACCGGTCTGGTGAGCGTCAAGGCATGTCGGGTCATTGTGCCCGAGCCGCGGTATTCTTTCTGCCGGGCCGGTGCCTAAGAAAATAATTTCCATTTCCATGAAAAATTTTTACCGATGAAAAATAAGAAGATAATAAAACTTAAGATGGCGGCAAAGAAGCACCAGACGGATACAAATGACACGGTGTAAAATCGGTAGGTGGTGATGGCGGAAATAATTACCAGCACGCCAAGAAGATTGACCAGTTTATGACTGGAGAAAAGCGTGCTGATACAAGTCGCGCTAAAATAAAATACGATGGCCAATAAATAATAAAAATGCGGGGCAGAATAAACAATGCTCTTATTGATGATTTGCGAAGTAGCCGGACTTTGCAAATGGAAAAATAAGAAATAGGCGCCGACAGCAAGGCCAATCAACTGGAAGAAAAAAAGTAATTTTTTGCGCCAGGGCACGGTCTCCAATGATCGGACGGCGAACGGCATGAAGATCGGCCACAGCATAAAGGCAAACAATGAATAGACATTGGTGGTCACTGCGTTCAACAGAGGAGCAGGAAATCTAAATGAAAGCCAAACCAGTCCTTCGGTGAGTTGCTGAAGGCCAAACAAAAGCGGGATCATGGCAAAGGGCAGTTCGGATTTCCGTTTGGCTTTTTTTATTGTTACCACCCCCACGGCGGTGAGCGCGGTTCCGGCCACAAAACTGGCGGTTGCTGAAAAGCACATAAATCATTTTATGAATCACGCTGGTGAGTATATCAGAATTTCATCGGCGAGGCCTTAAAACAAATATCGCCGTCTGATGACGGCGATATTTGATTGGAGCGGGTAACGGGAATTGAACCCGTCTCTCGACCTTGGCAAGGTCGCATAATAGCCACTATACGATACCCGCAAAACCGCGCGGGTCGGCCCGCCACGGCCAGTATTTAATTTTTTTGGTTGCGGGGCCCGGACTCGAACCGGGAACCTCTGGGTTATGGGCCCAGCGAGCTGCCAATTGCTCCACCCCGCGATAACACCGCTCCTTTGTCCTTTGTGAAACTATTGTAGATGTTCGGCGGTGAACTGTCAATGACCGCGGCCGACACGGCCGCGAGAGATGCGCGATACGATGACGCGCCGGATGAGCGGATTAATTCGCGTCACAACTTCGGCGCGCCTGATCAAGGGATTGACGCGCGTCACGATTTCATAATTGATCGTGCCGGAAAGTTCAGCTAACTCTTCGGCCGTCACCTGATTTTTTCCATCGCGACCGATTAGCGTTACAACATCACCGGCGCGAACGTTACGGACATGTGTAACGTCAATAGTGATCATGTCCATAGAAACGCGTCCGAGCAATTTGCAAAATGCGCCGCGCACCAAAACACGACTCCTTGAGGAAAGCAACCGCGGATATCCGTGCCAGTAGCCGATGGGGCAGACCGCAATATATGACGAACGTTTCAAGGTTTCCGTGCCTTCATAACCGATTCTGGCGCCGACGGGCAAACGTTTGATTTCACTGATGATTGTTCGCCATGCCAAGACCGGCGTCAGTTTGAGATGACGCTCATGCTTGGCGCGTGTTTGCGGCGATGGCCATAATCCGTAGAGCCCAATGCCCAGGCGCACCATGTCAAACCAGGCGTCTTTGGTGCAGAGGGCGCCGTCGGTGGCGGCCAAGTGGGTGATGGGTTTTAAACCGGCGGCGTTAAATAGCGCGATGGCTTTTTTGAAATCGTTGATTTGTTGCCGCGCGTAACCAAGTTCAGACGGATCAGTGGCGGAAGCCAGATGCGAATACAGTCCTTCAATAATTATTTTTTTATAGTAGCGATGGAGCGTTTTCAGAAGGCGCGGCAATTCGGTCAGCAAAAATCCTTGGCGATGCAAACCGGTGTCAACTTTGATGTGCGTGCGTAAAGGTTTATTAAAATGCCGTGGCGCAAGCGCGGCCAACTGTTCAAAACTGGAAATCGTGACGCTGACATTTTTGGCGGTCGCTTCCTTTAAGCAGTTTGGCAAAGTGTATCCAAGCACGAGCATTGGCGCGGTAACATTGGCGCGGCGCAAAGCGCGCGCTTCCACCAAAGAATCAACGGCCAGAGAATCCACGCCGAGTTTTTGTAGGAGCGGGGCTATCGTGTAAAGGCCGTGGCCGTAAGCATTGGATTTTACCACCGCCATTATTTTTATTTTTTGTCCAAGGAGCAACCGGAAACTGCGCAGATTTTGAGCGAGGGCGCGGCCATCAATTTCAATCCAAGTGCGGACGTCGGCGCAGGATTTTGGAATGTTCACAGGAAAAATTTTGTGGAG
>JACTTX010000037.1 GCA_015661005.1 Candidatus Magasanikiibacteriota bacterium | reverse complement strand
CGGAAATCGGCCGGACGCTCGTCTCTTGGCCCCAACTTGGCGGGGCGGCGTTATTGAACGGTAGCGCCGTTGCTTATTGTGTGCGGAAAATCGTAACTGGGCAGAAGCTCATGGATGATCGTGCGCTCGTTTCTCTTGACGCCTTGCTGGTTCCTAATTTTAATACGCCGGAAGAAATTCAAAAACGGCACAATGATGCGGAGACGTTTCGGAAAATGTTTGGATTGAACTAATTGGATTGAATTAAATCGCGATTCGTAAGATAATATGAGAGATGCGGAAATGGGGTTGAACATTCATGATTTAATCGGTGGGCCAGTTAACCATCGGTTCATTCCGGTTGAGGGCGCGCAAATTCATCTGGCGGAAGCCGGAAGCGGCGCGCCGCTCATTCTCTTGCACGGATTGAATATCGGTTGGCTCCAGTGGTATCCGAATATTGCGGCGCTCGCCAAGCGTTATCACGTCTTCGCTTTTGATCTACCCGGCGCTGGTGAATCAACAGTGGTGGATTTTACGCGTCTTGATCCAGAGCGGATGCTGGTGAACACGATTGACGCCTGTCTGCGCACTCTCGGTATAAATGATGTGACGATTGTCGGGCATTCCTTGGGCGCTTGGGTGGCAATGCGTCTCCTGAACCGGGGCTCGTTATCTATCCGCCGCCTCATTCTCACCAATCCGTTCGGATTTTCGGACTTTACGCCGCCGCTTTACCGGATGCTGGCTTCAGAGAAGATGGCACGCCTGTTAGCGACCACAATGATGTCTCCGTCAGATGCGCATCTGCGGAAGTTTTTTGAAATGGTGGTGCGGCGACGGTCCACGATTTCCTCCGCGCTCATCGGCCAGTACGCGGCAAATATTGCGGCCGCGCCGGAAACGCATCCGTTCTATCTCATTCACCGTCTGACCGGCTTCAGAAAAGTGCGTCCGGAGTTTATTCTTGACCGGAGTGCGCTGACTGCTCTTCAGGGTGAAGTGATCTTTGGCGAGTATGATCCAATCGTGCCGCCCGTGACTGTTCCGGAAAATGTTGCGCCGCAGGTGCGCCGTCATGTTATAAGAGGCGTCGGTCATGTCCCAAATATAGAATCGGCGGATGAGTGGAATGCCATCGTGTGCTCGTAAAAAATTGATTCTTGAAAGGCTTTAGAAATTAGTTCTTTGCATGGGTTTCTTGAACGTTGCGCAATTCATATTGATTTTTTCCGTTGGCGCCATCATTGGCGTGGCGCTTTTTGTTTATCGTAACAATCAGAAGAACGCGTCCAATGTGGTTTTTTCTTTGCTTTCCTTGGTGATTGCCGTGTGGTTAGTCATCATGTACTTGGCGGTGAATCCAACGCTTAATCTTTTCTGGTCTCGGCTGACACTCTTTAATGCCACCTTGATGAATGCGCTTTTTTATCTTTTGGCGCGGACGATTCCGAGCGCGCAGATTCCTTTGCGCCGACGCACCCTTTGGATCATGATTTTTGTCACGCTCGCCGTAATGATTTTTTCCGGCTCAAAGTACGGCTTTACCGGTGTCGCGATTATCAAAGGCAATGCCGAGGTGACCCCCGGGCCGGGCATGTTGATCTTTGCCCTCTTTACTACCGTGGTCTATGTGGCCGGCCTAATTGAGCTCGTCCGCAAAATGCGTGCGACGGACGGATCTATTGCGGCACAGATGCGCATCGTCCTGATTGGGTTTGGTGCGATGGTTGGACTCCTTATTACCACCGTCATGATACCAGTTGCGGTTTTTCATACGCGCTTCTTTGTGCCGTTCGCGCCGCTTTACACCCTAATCTTCTTGATGGCTACGGCCTACGCGATTCTGCAGTATCGGCTCTTTAACATCAAAGTTGTGGCCACCCAGGCCTTGATTGTGGCGTTGGTGTTTGTACTGGCCAGCGAGGGATTTTCGTCTTCCACGGTTTTGCTTCTGCTGATCAAGCTCGGCTTTGCGGCGTTTGTGGCCATGCTTGGTGTTTTACTTTCCAGGAGTGTCGCTCGTGAGGTGGCGGCGCGTAAGAAGATTGAATCTTTGGCTGGATCACTGAAGCGCGCCAACGCTGAACTCGCAAAATTAGATGAAGTCAAAACCGAATTTATCTCCATTGCCGCCCATCAACTGCGCTCCCCGCTCACGGTTATTAAGGGCTACACTTCCATGCTTGAAGAAGGCGATTTTGGGAAACTGGCGCCAGCCGTTAGAGGGGCTCTCCACAAAATTTATGCCAGCAATGAGCGGCTGGTGGCCCTGATTGACGAATTTTTGGACATCAGCCGTATTGAATCCGGCCGGGCGCGATATCAGTTTGCTTCCTTTAAAATTGGCGCTCTGATTGCTCAAGCCGTAAAGGAAATGCGCCAGCGCGCCAAATCAAAAATTGTTCCGATTCACATTGACCTTCGCGTTCTTTCCGGCTTGCCGACCGTTTACGCTGATGAAGAAAAAATTCGTCACGCCGTGGAGAATTATATTGACAACGCTTTGAAGTACACGCCACAAGGCGTCGTGCGGATAGACGCTAAGAAAAGCGCAGGCGGCGTGGAAGTGACGGTTACGGATACGGGTATCGGGTTGGCGCCGGAAGATCAGAGTCGCGCCTTTGAAAAATTTCATCGTGGACGAACGGCCGTGGAAAAAATTGTGGAGGGAACCGGTATTGGTTTGTATGTCGTCAAACGTTTCATTGAGGGGCACGGCGGGCGCGTTTGGGCGCACTCGCCCGGGCCCGGGAAGGGGAGCGCGTTTGGATTTTGGATTCCACTGCGTCCTCCGGAATCGGCTATCAAGGCGGCCGCCGAAGCCGTGAATAAATCCCACGAAGCCATTCAGTTGGCGCAGGCGGCTGTCCGAAAATCATGAACACTTTTTGTACTCTTCACCGACTTCACAAAAGTCGGTCGCTTTGTTATAATGCCTCGGCTAACAAAAAAATTTATGTCAATTTTTTCCAAAGAGGAGCAGGAGACGTTTACGTCGCCAGCCGAGACATCTTTGAGTCATGCGGCGTCGAGCACGGAAGTGGAGACCATCGTCGGGCCGTCGGTAAAAGTTGAAGGTGATTTTGTTTCGCAGGGCAATGTTTTAATTCAGGGCATTGTTGCCGGCACCGTTAAAACTGAACGGCATCTGGAAGTTCAGGAAGGCGCCAAGATCGCGGCTAATGTCCGGGCGGCCAGCGCCAAGATTTCTGGAGAAATTCGCGGCAATGTCAAAGTCAAGGAGGTGCTGGAGCTGACACCGAGCGCCCGTGTGATTGGAGATGTGGATGCGAAAATATTAATTGTTGCCGCCGGCGCTGTGCTACACGGCCGATGTACGATGGCCGGCGCGGAGATCGTGGAAGCGACAATCCTTAAACAACCATCCAAGGGCCGCATTTTGAATACAGCCCGCCGACGGCCAACAGAAGATGTGGAAACCGAGTACACGGTAGGAGAAGAGGCGGCGTGAGGCGCTCATTTGGGAACAGACCTATTTGAGAAAAATCGGGTAGCGTCTTCGGTATGTATCTCTATCTCTACGACGTCTTTTTAAAACGCCGCCAGTTTGAGCGGCCGATTGCCGCTGTGGAAACGCGCCTCACGGATTTTGGTTTGAGCGGGAAAGTAGCGCGATTGGCGGCTTTTGCCAATCCGCGGCGACTCGTGCAAGAAGAGATGCGAAGCGGCGCTAAAACCATCGTGATTGTCGGCGATGACACCACTTTTGCCAAAGTTGTTGGCCGCATTGCTGATTTAGGATTAGTGATTGGATGGATTCCTTTGGGCGCCAGCGTCAAGTTCGCGGAACTTTTGGGCATCCCTTACGGTGACGCCGCCTGCGAAACGCTTTCTCAACGTCGAATTTCCCAGATTGACATTGGCATTGTGAACGGCCGACTTTTTATTGGGTCGGTTCACATTCCGCCGTCAAATTTTTCTTTTAATTTAGACGGTCAATACAACGTAAAATCCATTGATCAAAAAATGGAATTATGGGTAGCCAATCTTGATCGCCGTCATGTTCTTGGTCTGATTCCAAAAGGCGCGGCTAATCCGAGCGATGGACAGTTGGAGGTGGTCGTGCGGCCAGTAACGCGTAGCGGTTTTTTTGGGAAGCATTTGGCGCGGCCGACATTTATGCCGTTTCAGCATTTAACCGTGGAAGCGCATCACGCCGTGCCGCTGGAGGTGGACGGCATCACTTTTAAAGAAAAACGCGTGGTGATTGCTTTGGCGCCAAAGTCACTGCGATGCATTGTTGGGAAGAAGAGGAAGTTTTAAGGGCGCCATACTCTCGCACCACACGCACATCGCACCACACGCACTTGAAAATTATTAGCGTTTTGTCTATACTCGGCGAGTGTATTTTGAAGGCGCGGGTGGTGAAATTGGTAGACACGCGAGCTTGAGGGGCTCGTGCCCGCAAGGGCTTGGGGGTTCAAAT
This sequence comes from Candidatus Magasanikiibacteriota bacterium, assembly GCA_015661005.1. Taxonomy (GTDB): domain Bacteria; phylum Patescibacteriota; class Patescibacteriia; order Magasanikbacterales; family JACTTX01; genus JACTTX01. The sequence goes on along the minus strand of JACTTX010000037.1, from coordinate 657 downwards.
CCCCCTCCGCGCACCAATTGATGATCTGATTTATGGATCGCACTCCGTCTTGCTTGATTTGTTCCTCATCAACAAAATTTTACACCAAAAAAAATTTTCACAATTATTTTAAGTGCCCAAGTTGTGGGCTTATTTTTTTATATCCGTCTCCCACCGCGGCCGAGCTTAACGCCTACTATGGTCAAGAATATTTTATTAGCGACGGATCATCAAAGCGCGGTTATGACAACTACAACCTGACCATTGCTTTCAAGCGGCCCTTTTACGAATTTTTATTTTTCCATCTTAAGGCGCTGACCCCGACCGCCGTTTTAGACGTCGGCGCGGCTTACGGCGATTTTGTCCAATTTTTAAAAGAACGTGGGTTGAACGCGCGCGGGCTGGAGATTTCCGATCACGCCGCCGCCGCCGCGCGCTCACGCGGGCTCAATGTGGCCACGAGTTCTCTTGAAGATTTTGCCAAGACGCCCCTGCTTCCGAGCGGACGCCAGTTTGATCTCGTGACTGCGCTTGACGTCTTTGAACATTTTTTTAATTTTGAGGAGGCCTTAAAAAGTTTGGAGAAACTGACAGCTTCTGGCGGCCATTTGCTCATCGTGACGCCCAATACCAAGTCTCTGACGGCGCGACTTTTGTGGAAACACTGGTATCAATTAA
>JACTTX010000036.1 GCA_015661005.1 Candidatus Magasanikiibacteriota bacterium | reverse complement strand
ACATCCGCACAAGTGAATGCCAGCAAAGTCCATATCCCTCCTGCTAATCACCCTTGGCGGCAAGCAACTAACGCGACGGTACTTAAACAATTAACGACCCACGGCTAGGACATTTTGATTTCCCGCAAACTAGGACATTTTAATTTCCGTTTGACAATTGAATACGCCCTCTTGCCATTCCAAAGGGCCCGTGCTACACTCTTCGCGTATGAAACAAAAAATCCACCCCGAATATTTTGACACCAAAGTGTCCTGCGCCTGCGGCCACACCTTCACCACCGGCTCCACCGTGCCGGAGATTCGCGTTGAGCTTTGTTCCAACTGCCATCCTTTCTATACCGGCAAACAAAAATTCGTGGACTCGGCGCGGCGCGTGGAAAAATTTGTTGAGAAAAAAGCGCGAACCACGGCGGCGGCCGTCACCCGCAAAGGCAAAACCGTGAAGCGCGCCGTTCGCGCCGCCAAGAAAAAAGCGGAGGCGGAAGCGGAAGAGTAGCAGTGCTTGGAAAACGAGCCAACCGGCTTTGGCTGGTGCGCTCGTTTTTTGTTTCAAAGATTTGTATAATCTGACTATGCGCGAGCAACTACTCTCAATAAAAAAACGCTTCTCGGAACTTGAACGCGAACTGCAATCGCCTCAAGTCATTTCTGATCCGCAAAGATTGAAAACCGTTTCCCAAGAATATAAGGAGCTGGAACCGCGGGTGGCGGTCATTGACGAGTATCTTAAAATTGAAGATCAAATCAATGAAGCGGAAAAAATTTTGGGTTCCGAGCGCGATGAAGAATTGCGGGGAATGGCCGAGGTGGATTTGGAAACGCTCGGCCCGCGCCACCAAGAACTGGAAACGATCGTAAAAAAAATGCTCGTGCCGGAAGATCCGCTGGACGGAAAAAATATCATCGTGGAAATACGCGCCGGCGTCGGCGGAGACGAAGCTGGACTTTTTGCCGCCGAACTTTTTCGGATGTACGCGCAATTTGCGGAAACGCAAAAGTGGAAAACGCATTTGATCTCGGCCAACCGCACCAGCATCGGCGGATTTAAGGAAGTGATTTTTGAAATCGCGGGACGCAATGTTTATCGGCACTTAAAATATGAAATCGGCGTGCACCGCGTTCAGCGCGTGCCGGAAACGGAAAAAGCCGGGCGCGTCCACACTTCCACCGTCACGGTGGCGGTGCTTCCGGAAATTGAAGAGGTGGATTTGAAAATTGATCCCAAGGATTTAAAAATTGAAACGTCAACGGCCGGTGGTCACGGCGGGCAATCGGTGAACACCACTTATTCCGCCATCCGCATCACCCACCTGCCCAGCGGAATTGTTGTTTCTTGCCAAGATGAAAGATCGCAACAACAGAATCGTGAACGAGCTATGCAAATTTTACGGGCGCGATTGTTTGAAATGGCGGAAGAAAAACGCCGGGCCGAGCGGAGCGCGGCGCGGCTGTCGCAAATCGGCACCGGCGGACGCACTGAAAAAATCCGGACGTACAATTTTCCGCAGGATCGGGTAACGGATCATCGGATTGAGGAATCGTGGCACGGAATTGTCCGGATTATGGACGGAGATATAATGCCGATTATAGAAAAAATGTGGGAAGCGGAAACGGCCGCGGCGACCGCTTAACATGACTGTCAAGGCCGCGCTTATTTGGGCGCAAAAAAAAATTGCCGCTTCTTCAAAAAGCCCGGCCCTGGACGCCGAAGTTTTGCTGGCTTTTGTTTTGAAGACCGACCGCGCCGGACTTTTCCGCGAACCAGAACAAGTACTCACCGTCGGCCAAAAGCGTTTTTATGCGGGGTTAATTGCCCGCCGCGCTCGCTTTGAACCAGTGGCCTATCTGACCGGCGTCAAAGAATTTTATAGTCGGCCATTTGCCGTTTCCCTCCATGTTCTGATTCCGCGGCCGGAAACGGAGACACTGATTGACGCAGTTATTCATGATTGGCGCGGCGCCGTTAAACCCGTGATTATTGATGTTGGCACGGGGTCCGGCGCGATCGCCATCACTTTATGTAAAGAATTACCGAGCGCGATGGTCATGGCCACGGATTTATCCGCCGCTGCGCTTGCGCAAGCGCGCAAAAATGCCAAGCGCCTGCAAGCAAAAGTGAAATTTTTTCAAGCAAACTTGCTGGGAAATGTTTTAAAAAAAATCGCCGAACCGGCAATCATTGCCGCCAATCTTCCCTATCTCACCGCGGCGCAAATGAAAAAGTTGCCGCCTGATGTTCGTTACGAACCGCGTCAAGCTTTGAATGGCGGCGTTGACGGCCTCAAATGGTATCGCGCTCTGTTGACGCAAATTAAAAAGACGCCGGAAAAAATCCGCGCCGTTTATTTGGAAGCCGATCCGCGGCAAATGCGGCCGCTTAAAAAAATTTTTCGCCGCGTTTGGCCGCACGCGTCCGTGGAAATAATAAAAGATCTCGCCGGAAAATCACGGGTGTTTGTTATGAGAATGGATTAAAAACGCATCATTCCTGATTTAGCGTAAAATCAATATTCAAATCAGCGGGTACAACTTCAACCCAGGTGGCGCCACGCGCCAAAGAAATGGGCACGCCTTTTTCATCAACAAATTGCTCGCGGGTTTCAGCTGATTGCTTGATCCATTTTCCCTTCCTCATTTTTCCGGCGCTAAAAATCACGGCCTCGCCATCGCTAATAATTTGAACTTTGAGCCGACCTTCATTGTCAATGACTTTACTCTTTACCAGCATGACAATCACATTAGCCGCCTCCAAACGCGTGCCGGAAGCGTCACTCTCCAAAGCCCCATCCACCGTGCGGCCAAACTTCTCCCGCGCCGGTTCATATTCCCAACCGGCCGTCAGCGCGCCAAAAGGAATTTTTATTCCGTTCTCCAAAGTAACGCCGGTGATCTCGGCCGCATCAACATAACTCCACGATGCAAACTTTGCTGGCACTAAAACTTTTTGTTCGTCCAATATCTTTTTCATTAACTCAAACGTGCTCTCCACATTGTGCGGACGGGCGCGGGATGAATCGCGGAAAAAATACCAGCCGCGATAAAACTCATTGACATCCAGCACCGAAGCCGTTTTCACCAACCGCAATGCTTCCGGCGAACCGCCCACATGCATGAGCACAGCGTTGTAAGCGGCGGCAAGGTCCGTCATGTACGGTCGCAAACTCCGGACCGGCCCGATTTTTACTGGCACGGCCTCCAAAGGAAACATGGCCAAAAGCCGCGTCATTCCGCCTTCAACCGGCACTTCATAAACCAAAGGCGCGGCGGCCGTGCCAATTTGCGGCCGAGAATCCGGATGATTGTCTATGACAACGGCAAAAGTTGGCTGATATTCACCAAGCTCGGTTTCCACGCCGTCAATCGCGCGATAAACTATTTCCGGCGACGGCGCAATTTTTTCCGACGCCGCGGGATGATTGAATTTCCAGATGAGCCAAACCCAGACAAGCGCGGCCGCAATCAACATCAAGACGGCAACAAAAAACACCCCGCGCTTAAAGGCGGGATGTTGAAGAAGAGAACGAATTTTATTGAGAAAATGGTTCACAAACAAAATTTATAGCAAACGCGTTAGAAGAATGAAGCGCAAATTGCGTGTGTGTTAAATAGTACCCGCAAATGTCGTGTTCTCCAATCAAGAACGCCATTTGCGGGTACTATTTAACACCAATCAAGAACGATATTTGCGCCATTCCATTCTCCAGCTTCCAGCTTCCGGTCTCCATTCTATTTCTTCTCCTTCTTTTCTTTCTTCTCTTCTTTTTGCATTTCACCCTTCTCACCCTTGGCCGCCCCCGTCTCACCAGCGCCGACTTCACCTTCCGCCGCCTCCTCTTCTTTCTTCTTGCCGGCCACTTCAATCTTGGAAACATCCGCCGGACCGGTGGCTTCCATGGCTTTGAGCTGTTCTTCAGTGAGCGGCGCCGTTACTTTGGCCAGCGCCTCATTCATATCTTCAAGAATGGCCACACCGGCCGACAAAACTAAGTCCTTGATGCGAATGACGTCATCAAAAGTTTTCAAAACGGAAAGATCCACTTTAATTTCATGCACCAAGTCCTTTGGCAGACATTCCACTTCCACTTCATCGCGCGCCTTAACCAAGGTGCCGCCAAGTTCTTTAACCGCCGCCGCTTCACCGACAAAAGAAATCCCTACGGTGGCGCGCATCTTGCGATCCAACGGAATTTGGCGGAAGTCAACGTGGATAATTTCTCCGGTTACCGGATGGCGATCAATATCTTGAATCAAAACTTTAAGCGGCGCTTCCGTGCCGCGAACCAAATCAACCAATGTTGATTCACCGGCCGCTTTATACGTCCGCATAAAATCAATCGCGGCCACCGCCAACGTCTCCGGTTTGATGTTGGGACCGTACAAGACCGCCGGAATTTTTTTCTCCAGCCGCAATTTCTTTTTTTCCGTTCGCGAGGTTGTGCGGTTCAACGCCGTCAAGGATAAGTTCATATCAGTTGTTTTACAAAGGTAGCCGGCCGTTTAAGCATTTCATGGAGATCTAAGGCGTCGTCAAGGGTTACGGATTCGCTACTCCGAACGCGATCCACATCCTCCGGCGTGCAATCCGTCATCAACGCCACCGAGCTGACGCCCATTGGTGTGGTCATGATGAGCGCCACCACAGCGCTCATACATTTCTGACAAGTAACATGCACGACGCGGATGTCATCCCGCTCTTCAATGATGCGGACTGTCACCGGATCATAGGCCGCATCACAAAGCGGGCAGGTGGCAATGAGCTTTAACCCTTCAAAGTAATCCACTGACGGGATTTTTTTGGATTTCATAATGGTAGCAAAGCGCCCACGGCGCGTCAATAGTTGATAGCGTTGACAATAGATTGACATCCGCACTATATCGCGATTTTATGCCGGACGTCAAGCAAACACCTCTGTCCCCTTGCCGACCATTCCCTGCCGCAAAGCAATGCTTTCGGCAATCGCGATCAAAACGTAATTGAAAAAAAGCGAGGAACCGCCGTAACTCACGAAGGGCAAAGTCAGTCCCGTCACCGGCACGATACCAATGGCGGCGCCGATATTCACCATCATCTGCAAAAAAATCACGACGGCT
>JACTTX010000015.1 GCA_015661005.1 Candidatus Magasanikiibacteriota bacterium | reverse complement strand
TCGGAAACGCATCTGCCAAACTGCCTTGGAGGGAAGTGCGAATTAAATCGCGCTTGCGAAATATTCAGGTCTTAAATGACCAATCGGAAAACCGAGAATGTCTCGCAGGGGGTACAGTAAATCGTACAAAGTACACGTTGCCTTCCGGTAGCGTTGAACCGTACGGATTGCTGTACCCCACCTCCGTGGGTGGTTTGAAACCAAACCCCCACACCCCTCGGCATCTAACGATTTCGAGGGTGTTTTGCTTTTAAGGGGTTTACTATTGACAAAATCGCGTTAATCTGATACACTTTCCGGTCATTTCATGATATAAGAAATGGCGCCATTATTAACCATTAAACATATATGACTATCCAAACCCCTAATGTGAAGCGTGTCTTTAGCGCGTTTGTGTTGGCGGTGATGACCATCGCCTCTGTTGGTGTTTATAAAAACGTCTTTAATATCCCGTCGGCCGACGCGGCCGCGGAAGTCCGTTTTATTCCGCAGTATGACGCCGGTGTGACCAAGCCGTCTCTTTCTAAAGACGGTATGGCTTTTATTGATTATCGCGAAAAGGGCGGCGAACCGTATGTCTATTTTTACGATTTCGGCAACCAGTTCTATTCGCGCGCGCCCAAAGAGTTCAAGCTTTCACTTGACCACAAAGTTAATGACGCGATTACCGACACGGCGACCGACGGTCCTTACGTTGTCTGGACTGACAAGGTTGGTGAAAATTATCAGGTTCGCGTCTTCAACTTTCCGAGCTATACAACGCGGACGGTAATGGAAACATCTTTTCCGGTTGCTCGTCTCGGAATGTCCGGCGCGAATATTGTTTGGATTCAAGGCACGGCCAACGGTACGGAAGTGATGTCTTATGATGTTGAAAAAAATGACTTCCGCCAGTTGACCAAAGACGCTCTGACGCAAGGATATGCTTCGGTTTCCGGCGATCAGTTGGTCTATGCTCAAACTGATTCAGTGAACGCCACCGATTCCGTCAAAGAGCCGCTCGAAGCCGTTTGGGAAATCGTGGCCCAAGATTTGAAAAGCGGCGCCAAAGAAATTATCCGCGCCAAGGTGAACGGTCTTTCCGGGCTTTCCGTAAACGGCCGGATGGCTTATTGGACGGAAATTAAAAACGGCGTGCAGGACGTTTGGGCTTACAATTTGAGCACCGGCGTTTTCACCAATCTGACTAATTCTGATGGTTTGGTCAGCCGCTGGTCGCCGGTTGGTCTTGGACATTACGTTGTCTGGAATGAGAAAACCGCGAGCGGTTCCGATCTGGCGCTTTACGATCTGGAGACCGGCAAGCGCGTTTGGCTCACCATCTCCGCGAGCCCGGAGTTTCATGTGACGGCGGCCGGAGACAAAATCGCTTGGGAAGATTTGCGTAAGAATGATTCCCGCATTTATTTCTACGACTTCAATGCCAACCCGACCTTGGTTGATCAGGATAAAGACGGTTTGAATGTCGCCGCTGAAGGAAAAGTCCAGAGCGACACCTCCGCGTTTGATACGGACGGCGACGGTATCAATGATTCGGAAGAGGTCGTGCTTTATCGCACGGCGCCGGGCCGCGCCGACACGGACGGGGACGGACTTACTGATTATCAAGAGACCTTCATCTATCACACTGATCCGAACGCCTTTGACACGGACAGCGACACATATGGCGATGGCACGGAAGTAAAAAACGGTTATTCGCCTTTGGTGAACGCGGCCAAGAATACGTCTTATAAAACTCCGCGTGCCTCAATGGCGGAGGAAAAGAAATATGATGCCGCTTTGCGCCAGGTTGTTAAAGAGTATTTTGGTGAAATGCCAAAGATGAGCATTGCGGAATGGAAAATGTATCGCGATGCTTACGAGTACGGCGGTTACACCAATTTTGAAGTGCTGACCGCGATGGCCGGCATCAAAAGCGTGGTCAACGCGCACGTTGCGGCCTCCGAGTGGCGCGCGAGCGACATGTACCGAGCTATCATGCCGACCGGTGATCACGATTAATTAAGGTGTTACTCTCAAAGCTGTCACTCTCAAAGGCGCCACTTCTAAACAAAGCGCCCCGATGTAAAGTCGGGGTGTTTTGTTTAGCACGGAAAGGCGTCCGAGTTCTTTTTAAAAGATTTTTGTTTACTGATCAAAGCGATAAATTTCCACGCGGCCGTTGTCAATGGAAAAATGTTTGTCCGCGTTTTTTTCCGCGGCCGCGGCGAGCGTTTCAAACCGATCCCAATATTTATTAAGCACAAGATAAGCGCGGGGCGCGCCGGTTAAATCCATGGCCGTCTTCATGAGTTCGCGTGACGGCGCACCGTTCACTTGGGCTAAATATAATTGATAGAGTTGGTTGCCGGTTGGAATCGCGTAGAAAAAAGTTTTCCCGCCAAAACCAAACTCCCGCACGGCCGCGGCGCTGACCGCCTGATTGGAAAGGACAACGTAGGGCGTGTCCGCGGCATCTTCGGAAATGCTATGCACGGCTTTGATGTCCGACGCGGAAGTGGAAAATCCCTTGCTCAAAATTAAAAGATCAAAGCGCGGATAGGAAAGATAAAAAGCGGCCGTTACGGTCAGCGCGAAAGTGGCCAGGAAAAATAGCTGTGTTTTGGCAGAGGCGCGTTCCAGCAATTCCAAAAAACGGGCGATGGCAATGACCAAGTAGGGGAGTAAAAAAATCAGCGATAGAATCAAGAGGCGTTCCGCGAAATTGGATTGTTCGTACCCGATGACGCCGACCGTTGGCAGAAAAGTGAGGATGAGCGCGGCGACGGCGGCGCCAATTGAAAACAGTGGAAGAATTTTTCCGGCAAAATGTTTGGATCGGCGTTGATAATAAATCCAGCCGACTACGGCCAAGAGAATTATTGCCGGAACAATGACGGTGCGATAGGCGGCGGCAATTTGAAAAAATAAATGCGGGTATTCGGCGCCGATGGCGGGAAAGAAAAAGGCGCGGACGTTTTTAATCAGCGTTAAAAAATTCGGGGCGCTGAATTGGCGCGTATGGGCGAGGAGCGCGAGTGGCGGCAGAAGAGCGGATAAAATGGCTCCGGAAAAAGCGATGAGAGATGCGCTGTCCGCCCTAGAACCGGAAGCGCGGTCACGAAATTTTTCCGAAGAAATTAGGCAAATCGTGGCGCTAAAAATTAAAAGCGGCAAGCCGGTCAGAGGATGGATAAAGACGGCGGCCAAAGACAGCAGAATCAAAGCCCACGGAGAAACGGCGCCGTGCGCCATCGGAATGGCGAGCAGTACGGAAATTACGGCCAGCAAAAAAACCAATCCTTGGGGCGTGGTAGCAATGAAGATGCCAAACGGCGCGGTAAATAAAAGCAGGGAAGCGGGTAGAGCCACGGTTACATGAGCGCGCAAAGTTTTGCGAAGCAATTGAAAGATGGCCAACTGCGCAAAAAGCGCGGCGCCAATCGGAACGAGCCAGCGGTCAATCGCGGCGAGGGAGATGCCGGAAACAGTATGGAGAAAAATTTCCACGGCATAGGCGCCAATGTAGTACGGCGTTTTTGGCAGAACGGCGCCGACGCGGAGAATTTCATCAATCGCCGCGCGATGGATAAAGCCGTCAAAACCAAAACCGATTTTATAAATGAAAGCGGCGACGCCGGTTAAAATAATTCCGTGCAGGAAAAGCAGAAAAAATGCCGGATGAGTGCGCCGCGCCTGACGCAGGTACACTAAAAGGAAAATCGTGGAAATAAAAAAGAGCGCCAGAAATTTTGGCGAGACCACGGCCCACGGACTGCGGAGCGCCGCGTCCGTACTCCAATCAACCAGGGCGATCAGCAATCGCGCATCAATGATTAGAGTAAAAAAACCAAGGAGAGCGGGGAGACAACCGGAACGTTCCGTTTTGAGTTCTTTGGAAAATTCGGCGAGGAGCAGTTGGATAGAGTCCGGACGCTCCGGCGGACGATGAATAAAAAATCCAACAAGCGGCGGCCAGATTAAAAGCACGGATCGGGAGACCATGCCAAAACCGAAGAGATAATACTGGATGGCGCCAAGCACGGCTACGCCGCCAAGCAAAAAGAAAAATCCCCATAACCAGCGCCATAAACCGCGCTCGGCCGGGAAAATGGCTGTGCCAATCACAAAACCGTAAGTGATGAGGAAGAGGGTGCCAAAAATGGCGGTGACGGTGGCGCTTTGCCATGTGAGGACGTTCCCGATAAGCGGCGCCGTCACGATTATTGATCCGGCCAGATACGGAATAGGATGGTAGAGTCGCATAGACGCGGTGAAAATGGTATTATTATCATAACAGATAACAGGTAACAAATAACAGACAACATGGAAAGCGCATCTTATCATCTGACCGCTGAACCCCACTTGCACGCTCCGGTGATTTTTCTTCACGATCGCATTTTGGCAAAAACGGTTTTGCGTTTGATCCCGCGCCGCGTCACGCCGAACATGGTTACCTGGTTCCGCATCGCGGCGACGCCGTTTGTAATCTGGCTCATTCTTAGCGGTCATTACGGATGGGGCGTGCCGGTTTTTTTGTTGGTCGCTTTTACGGATATGATTGACGGCGCGATGGCGCGAACGCGCGATCAAATTACGCAACTCGGAACAATCCTTGACCCGTTGGCGGATAAATTTTTGGTCGGTTCAATGGTGATTATTTTAGTTTTCCGCTATTTGAATCCGATCATCGGGTGGCTGGTGGTGATTCTGGAAATTCTTTTTATTTTGTCAGCGGCTTTTTACCGGATTGCCAAAGGTCCGATCAAAGGGGCCAACTGGTGGGGAAAACTCAAGATGATGCTTCAAGTGGTGGCGGTTTTTTTTGTGCTGATGGCTTTACTAATTGATTTTCCGTGGCTTTTTGTGGTTGCCTCCTGGATTTTCGGCGCCGCGATCGCGGCGGCGGTGGCGAGTTTGTTTTCCCATGGGATATAATAGCGGGCGCGCATCTCTATTTGTTCGCGAAAGTAATATGCAAATGGCGTGTAGTGTTGAATAGTTACCGAATTCTCAATTTTAATCCATGCTCTCTTCTGATTATCGTGGTTACAAACGTCTGCTGATAGCCGTCAGCGCGGCCGCCTTTTTGGTGTACGGTTTTTTTCTGCCGCGCAATTCTTTTGTTTTCAATTCTCCGGATGAACGGGCCAATGCTTTTTTTGCCGAGCAGGTGGCACAGAGGGGGACGTTGGCGGCGTTTGACCCGATCACGCTGAATTTTCCGGAAATTACGCCGCGCAGTTTTGTGGCCGTGAACGGCTTTTTGTCACCGGGCGGATTTTGGGGGCTACCCCTTGTTTTTGGCGCTTTTGGCCGCGTCCTTGGCGCGTCGTTTATTTTTTTACTCACCCCGCTTTTGGCTATTCTTGGTGTTTGGTCGCTTTTTGGATTGGTGCGGACGCTCTTTGATAATCGCGTGGCTTTTTGGTCAGCGCTCATTGCTTTTCTGCATCCGGCCGTTTTATTTTACGCGTCCAGAAATTTTTTCCCCAACATGGCTTTCACTGCTTTGCTCGCGATTACCGCCTACTTTTTTGTGAGCCGTCCGTTTGGCCGCACCGTTCATCAGCACGGTTCGCATCAGTTCGCCATCGCCAAATATTTGGACGGCGCGTTGGGATGGCTGGCGCTCGCGCTGGCTCTCTTAATTCGTCCGTCGGAAATTACCTGGATTGTTTTAATCGCGATGATTTTAGGGCTGGCATTTTGGAAAAATTTACGTTGGCCGAATTTTTTTCTCGGACTTTACATGGCGGCGTTTTTTTTGACGATTGTTTTTATCACCAATAATATTTTGTACCTGAACGGTTGGACGTTCGGATATAATTTCGGATCGCTCATGAGTAGTGTTCTTCCTTCTGACAACGCTTTTTTTGCGGCGTTATCCGGCGCTGTGAATTGGCTTTTTCCTTTTGGTTGGCATCCGCTGGCAGCCATTAAGAACGTTTGGCATTTTTATTACATTCTTTTTTGGTTTTTTTCTTTTCCGGTTTTGTTGGGGCTCTGGCTTTTTTTCAAAGAATGGATACACCGTCGGCTGACGCGGCCGCAAAAATGGTTCGCCCTTTCCTGGATTATCATGACCGTCTGGCTTTTCATGGAATACGGCAGTTGGCAAATTCAAGACAATCCGTCGGGACAAATCACGATTGGCACAGGCTACATCCGTTACTGGTTGCCGTCATTTTTCTTTAGCGCTCCTTTTATTGCTCTTGTGATTCTGAAAATCAGTCAAAGCTGGCCTTTGCCGCGTTTGCGGACGGTGGCGCGGTGGGCGTTTTTTTCGGCGTTGGCGATTGGTTCGGTCATTGCCGTTTATTTTCGGGCTGATGGTCTCTTGCACACGCGGCAATTTCTCCGCGAGTCCAATGGCGTTAAAACATTTGTGCTCGCCCACACGCCGGACGACGCCGTCATTATCACCGACACTTGGGATAAAGTTTTTTTTCCGGAACGACACGTTTGGCCGGATTTTGACGAAGTAGAAAGCCGCACGCTGTTCCCAAAAGTTGCCGCCAAGCGCCCGCTGTATTATTATGGAGAGCCGTTAGTCGGAGAAAACTTAGCGCGATTCACGGACGAGGGCTGGCGTGTTTTGAAAGTGGCGGCGTTTGGTAATGAGGAATTGGCGCGAATCGTGAGGGAATAAAGAATGAGAGAATGATATGTCCAAGTTGGTGAAAATTACTCGCGTTGGCATTATTGCCGCGCCGATTGTGTTTGGTGTTTGGTTGGCGTGGAGCAATATTCAGCCGCGCGGAATTTTTAAAGCCGAGTTTCATTTTCATCAAACACCGTGGATCAGCCACTTGACGCCCGGGTATCGCGCCCGGGAACTTTTGAGTGATAATGGCGTAGTGTTCCGCCGCGTGACGGCCGTGCCGATTTACGTTTTACTGCGAACGCCGCGCGATTTTCGTCTGGTTAAAATTAAAGTGACGATCCGTCCGCAAACGCCGCTTGATTTTAGAATCGGCAGTCGTTTTGGGCCGGACGCGGCCGAAGTGGCCTATCAAGCGCCGCAGGAAATCGGCCGCAACGGCGAATGGATCACTTATGGAACAATGTTTCCAATGGACGCTTTTATGGTGGAGCCGGATGGACGACGGCGGGTGGCTTTTTCCGCGATTTCAACGGACGCTGAAGAAGTTGTTAAAGACACGGCGCCGGTCGGATGGTTTGATATAAGGAAGGTGGAGGTGGAATATGGGGATTGAAAAATGTAAAATGAATAAATGTTGAAGGATGGACATATCTATCTGTGAGACATTTGCCCGTAACTATTCAACAATACACGCCATTTGCATATTACTTTCGCGAACAAATTGAGATGCGCGTCCTTAATAGCGCTTCTATATTCCACATTCTATGCGACACATTGTTCGCACCACTTTCATCACCGGCCTTTGGTCCGTTCTGGTGTTCACCATCGTGGAATTAATTCGTCCGGGAACAGTGACTTATTTTTTTCCCTTGGCCTGGCTTTGGATCGGAACTGTCGCGATTGGCGTTATTGACTTAGTAAAGTATCGCGGAGAAAAAATTGATACTTAAACTGATATCGAAGGGGGGTTTATTCATACTTCATTTCTAGTATAATACAGATATTGTGAAAATACAGCCAATAAAAAAAACGGTACTGGAACTTTGTGCTGGCGGAGGCGGCCAGTTTCTTGGCCTCGAGGCAGCCGGTTTTGATTGTGTTGGTGCGGTTGAAATTGAAGAATCTTACTGTCGAACCTTAAATTACAACAGGCCGGAGCTCAATGTTATTAATCATGATTTAAAACATTTTGATGCGAAAGGTTTTTACGGTGTTGATTTGGTGGCTGGCGGTGTTCCTTGCCCCCCTTTTTCAATTGCCGGCAAACAGCTTGGGCAAGAGGATGATAGAGACCTTTTTCCTTATGCTTTAAAAATAGTAAAACAAACCGACCCCAAAGCAGTGCTCTTGGAAAATGTTCCTGGCCTATCTTCGTCAAAATTTGATTCATATCGGAAGGAAATTCAGGGGAAATTATCTGAAATGGGCTACTGGTCGGACTGGAAAATATTAAATGCGTCTGATTTTCGAGTTCCACAATTAAGACCCCGCTTTATATTAGTAGCAGTAAAAAAAGATAAAAAAAATGGTTTTGAGTGGCCCAAGCCATTTTCTAAAAAAATTACAGTTGGCGAGGCGCTATTCGATTTAATGTCAGAAAACGGGTGGATGGGGGTAGACGGATGGTCACAAAAAGCAAATGATGTCGGTCCAACACTGGTTGGAGGATCAAAAAAACATGGCGGTCCTGATTTGGGGCCGACCCGAGCACGTATGCAATGGAGAAAATTGGGAGTGGATGGACTCGGTATCGCTGATTCTGCTCCAGAAATAAAATTTCCAAATGATGCTTTGCCACGTTTAACTGTGCGGATGACTGCGCGTATACAAGGGTTTCCCGACGCATGGCATTTTCCGGGGCGTAAAACTTCATCTTATAGACAAATCGGAAATGCTTTCCCCCCTCCTGTTGCAAAAGCGGTGAGTCTGCAGATTTTAGAAACTATCCAAGAAATATGAAGAACAAAAAAAAGAAAGGGTCGAGACAAAAAGTTCTTGATTTTTTGATGGGTAATATTGGGAGGGTAATAAACTCAAAAGAAATTCAGAAGGCATCAGGCTGGGCTGCCGAATGGGGTAGACGCGTGAGGGAATTGCGCGATGAGCAGGGGTATCAAATTTTGTCGCATAAAGATCGCGCGGATTTAAAACCCGGGGAATATATTTTGGTAAGCAAAAAACGGCGGCCCGCTTTCGCGCGTGGAATATCCAAAGAAACAAGAGCAATCGTTTTAGAGAGAAATGGCTTTACTTGTCAAAGTTGCGGACTTGCCGCAGGCGATCCGGATCCATACAATAAGAGTAGAACTGTCCGTCTGACAATGGGACATATCATTGATAAATCTAAGGGTGGTTCAGATACGCCAGCAAACCTAAAGGCCGTCTGCACAAATTGTAATGAAGGTTTACAAAATGCTTCTTTGCCAAAGCCTGATACAATCCAGCTTCTTGCTCAAGTGAGGAGAGGCACAATTAAAAGTCAACTTATTGTTCTTGGTTGGCTCTCAAAAAAATATGGACATTTGAAAACATAATATGGATTGTATCTTTTGCAAAATAGTCAGCGGTGAAATTCCGTCGGCACGCGTTTTTGAGGATGATAATGTCATTGCCTTTCTTGATATCCGGCCGATAGCAAAAGGGCACACGTTGATTGTGCCAAAAAAACACTTGACGGATTTGCGTGACGCCGATTATGAAACGCTTTGTCATTTGATGGGCGCGGTGAAAAAAATCGCGCCATCCGTGATGACGGCGGTTGGCGCCGACGGTTTTAATTTGGGCGGCAACAACGGTCCGGCTTCGGGGCAGGAGGTTATGCATTTGCATCTGCACATAATTCCTCGTCATTTTAACGATGGCTTGCCGCGCTGGCCGCATAATGCCTACGCGGAAGGAGAAAGAGAAGGATTGGCGGAAAAAATTCGAGCCGTCCTATGAAAAATTTTCCCTGGAAAACCACGCGTCGTGAAGTCATTCATAAATCGCCATGGTATTCCTATATCCACGATGAATTCAAAAGGCCAAACGGGGAAAGTGGCGATTATTTTTATGTTCATACAACCGGTTCGGCGTACATTGTGCCGCAAATTGGCAGTGACGCTTTTGTAATGATTGAGACGTATCGCTATTTGAATAAAAAAATTGGCTTTGAATTTCCGGGCGGCGGGTTAAAGGTTAGACAGAAACCGGAAGCGGCGGCGCTGGCGGAATTAAAAGAAGAAACCGGGTACACGGCGGCCGAGTTGATAAAAATCGGTCGGCAGTGTCCGATGCCGGGGGTGACTGATGAGTGGTCGGAAATTTTTTTTGCCAGCGGTTTGCGTGGCGGGCGGCAAAAATTAGACCCGCATGAAGCCATCAAAGTGAAAATTTTTCGCGCTTACCAAATTGACGCGATGATCAAAAGCGGAAAAATCTGGGACGCTCCGTCAATCGCGGCATGGCAACAGACAAAATTATATTTGAGCCGCGGGCTGGAACAGCCGCGTCCGATTACTGACGCTGTTATTTTGAATCAACGGGGTGATGTTTTGCTTTTAAAACGTGTTCAGTATCCTTTTATTGGTAGCTGGGTTTTACCGGGCGGGCATATTGAGTACAATGAGACCTGCGAGCAGGCGGTTTTACGCGAGACCAAAGAAGAGACCGGCTTGACGACAAAAATTGTTCACTTGGTTGGCGTTTATTCGGGTTTAAAACGCGATCCGCGTTATGCCACGATTTCAATCGTTTATCTGCTTAAAATTATCGGCGGGCGTTTGCAAGCGGAGAAAACCGAGGCTAAAACGGCAAAATTTTTCCCCCTGAAGAAGCTCCCGAAAAAACTTGGTTTTGATCACGCCAAAATTTTGTCAGATTTAATAAGGCGACATGGTAGGTTTTTTTGATCGCGCTTCGAGATTTTGAAACTTGTTTTTTTGTTATTTTTCAAGTAGCATTTACAAGTAGCATTTATTGGAGCAAATTCAGAGCTCTAAAAGGAGGAAACCATGAGTGAGGTTGAGGTTATCGGGCGAGTAATGCTCGGCATCTGTCTCCTCATGGCGCTTTGCCTTGGGGGGAAAATGTTTTTTCGAAAGGAGGAGGTCGCTGTCACTCTCAAGGAAGGTTTCACCAAATATCGGTGGCCTTTTGAGGTCATCGTGGGAGTAATGGCGGCGTGGTATGTAGTTAGTCCCGCCTTGAGACCGGCGTGGATGATCATCACGTTGCCACTTTGGTTACAGATCACGGGTCTGATCCTAACGGTCGCAAGCTGGACCGTGCGGGTGACGGCCCAAGTGAATCTGGGACCGATGTGGTCGGAGAAGATTCGCTTGCGCACGGATCACAAGCTTGTCCGTAGCGGGCTCTATCGGTACGTGTCCCATCCAATCTACTTTTCCTATGTTACGTTGGCCGTGGGGTTCTTTCTCTTGACGGGTGATTGGATCATGGGATGTGCCGGTGTCTGTTACACCTGTCTGTCCCTAATGAGGATGCCGCAGGAGAAGGTATTACTCCTCCAGTTGGAGAAGCTCCGTAGTTGGCATGAGCTGACTTCCGAAACGCAGGTGGTTCTGCACGGGTGCGTGACACCGGAAACCACCAGATGCATTGCCCAGTTAGAGGATGAAATGAATCGGATCCGACGCGGTCTTCCAGTGGAGTCACATCCGCGACGTTAAGTCCTGCAGGCGCGGGGAAACTCAACCATTAACCGGCGGAACCCTGCATTCCGCCCATTGACTATCATCTGAAACTCGTTTGAGATGATTGAGATGGATTAAAATCTTATGAGAATTTTTGTTGCCGGCGGCGCCGGGTTTATTGGTTCCAATTTTATTCATTATTTTTTGAACGCGCATCCGAAGGCGGAAGTTTTGAATTTTGATAAATTAACATATGCCGGTAATTTGGATAACTTGGCCGCGCTGGCCGACGACGGCCGATACAAATTTGTGCAAGGCGATATTGCCGAGGCGGGGGCCGTGGAGGCGACGGTAGAAGATTTTAAACCGGACACCATTGTAAATTTTGCCGCCGAGACGCATGTTGACCGCTCCATTCACGGGTCGCTCCGCGATTTTGTTTTTGCTAATGTGATGGGCCCACAGGTTTTGTGCGAAGCGACCAAAAAATTCAAGGTGCCGCTTTTCATTCAGATTTCTACTGACGAGGTCTTTGGCGCGCTGGGATTGGATGAATCGCGAAAATTTACGGAAGAGACCGCTTTTGCTCCCAATATGCCTTATGCCGCTTGCAAGGCCGGCGGCGATTTAATTTGTCGCTCGTATTTTCAGACCTTCAAAACGCCCGTCATCGTCACGCATTGTTCCAATAACTACGGCCCGTATCAATTTCCGGAAAAATTTATTCCGCAAGCGATTTTTAAAGCGCTCGCCAATCTGCCGGCGCCAATTTACGGTGACGGATTATATGTGCGCGATTGGATTTATGTGACTGACCACTGTGCCGCCATTGATTTATTGATAGAGCGCGGCGCGCCCGGTGAGGTATATAATATTGGCGCTGACAATGAACGGCATAATATTGATGTGGTGCGCCTGTTGTTGAAGATGCTCGGGAAATCGGAGATGCTGACGGTGGAGGTGCAGGATCGGCCCGGGCATGATCGCCGGTATGCCATTGACGCTCTCAAGATGAAGGCGCTTGGTTGGGCGCCGGAGTTTGGGGTGGAGAAATTTGAGGCGGGTTTGCGGAAAACGGTGGAGTGGTATCAGGCGAACGGGGATTGGGTGGAAAAGTTGCGGGCACGACAAAAAGAAATTAATCCGCATATCAAAATAACAAAAAACATAGAACATAAAATATGAAAATATTTAGACAGTTTCAATTAAAAACATTTGATAACCGCGGATTAAAACTGACGCCGGTGGAACTTAAAGATGTTGTTCCTTTTGAAGTCAAGCGGGTTTATTATTTTGGTCCGGCCTCAAGCGAGGTCGTTTCCGGACAGCACTGTCACAAAATAGAAGAAGAAATTTTTGTGATGATGCGTGGAAGTTGCACGGCGGTGATTGATCGTGGTCAGGGCTTGGAGGAGATTATGATGAACGGCCCGAATGATGCTATCTACGTCCCCAACTTTGATTGGCACGGTTTCAAGAATTTTTCTTCAGACGCGCTGGTCTTGGCGCTTTCGTCAACAAATTATAGCGCCGACCGGTCGGATTATGTGGAGGATTATGAAGAGTTCAAGAGATTACGGAAATAATCGGAGACAAAGAAAATTTACGGTTGTGTATGATGGTAAAAAGAAAAATTATCATTGATTGTGATCCGGGTATTGATGATGCTTTGGTTATCGCGCTCGCGTTACATTCTCCGCAACTTGAGATTCTTGGCATCACGACGGTGGCGGGAAATAAGGAATTGGAAAAAACATCCGCCAATGCCATTAGAACATTGGAGTATTTTGGACGCACGGACATTGCCGTTTATGTCGGCGCCGGTAAACCTTTGGTAAGAGATTTAAATGTTCCCCAAGAAAGTTCGCACGGGAAGGATGGTTTGGGCGATGCCGGACTTCCCGGTCCAAAGCGTCAGGCCAAGCCGAACGCGCTCGGATTCATGAAAGATGCTCTAAAAAAATATCCCGGTGAAGTGACTATTTTAGCTACCGGTCCGCTTACGAATATCGCGTTACTTCTCCAAGACGTGGACTCATCCGCTATTAGAGAATTGTTCATCATGAACGGAGCGTTTAAAGTGCGCGGCAATGTGACCGAATTTGCCGAATACAACGCCTTCATTGATCCCGAAGCGGCGCGAATTGTCTATTCATCCGGCATTCCAACAAAAGTAGTTGGTCTTGACGTGACAAATAATGTTGCGGTGACACGGGAGGAATTTGTGATGATGAAACAGATTGATACGCCACAAGCGCATTTTTTTACAATGACTCACGATTGGGCAACCACCAGAAAGCAAAAGGAACGTTATGCGATCTTTTGGGATCCCCTCGCTTTGATGTGGATGTTGGTTCCAACCATGATTCATGGGCAGATGGGAAAAATTGAAGTGGAAGCTGTCGGGGAGAAAACGGGTCAAACAACATTTTCATCTGGTCCCGGTTCGGTTTATGTCGGTGAAACAGTGAACGCCGCGCAGTTTTTTGATCATTTGCATAAATTTTTAAAATTTGGTGAAGTGGTATAGTTAAATATATGCGCCTTCTCATCATCGGTTCACAAGGCATGCTTGGCGGGCAACTGATCAAGCAATATGCGTCCGCGCCGCACGAAGCCATCGGTTGGGATCGGCCGGAGATTGATATCACTGATCAATTGCAGGTTGATACAAAACTTCATCAGCTCAAACCGGACATCGTGATCAATTGCGCGGCTTACAACAATGTTGATAAGGCGGAAGGTGAGGATTATTTGACGGCGCGAATGATCAACGGACACGCGGTAGGATTTTTGGCGTCGGCCTGCCAAGAAATTGGCGCCACGCTGATGCATTTTTCCACGGATTATGTTTTTGAGGGGTCAAGCGTTGACGGTTATGATGAAGCGTCTCTGCCCAATCCGGTGAGTCAATACGGCGCGAGCAAACTTTTGGGTGAGCAAGAATTGCAAAAAAATACGGATAAGTTTTTTTTAATTCGCACAACGCGGCTTTTTGGCCCGCCGGCGGACTCACCGGTTGCCAAAAAAAGTTTTGTGGAGACATTATTGAATAAGGCGCGCGCCGGTGAGGAAATCAAACTCGTCAATGAAGAACAATCGTCTCCGACCTATGTGCTTGATTTGGCGACGGCGGTTAAAGAATTTTTGGACGGCGAGCACGCTCACGGCATTTATCATCGCACCAATAACGGCAGTTGCACATGGTATGATTTTGGAATGAAGGTTTTTGAACTGGCGGGATTGACGCCAAAAGTTGAAGCCATCACGGCCGCGGAATTTCCACGTCCCGCGTCCCGGCCAAAATTTTCCGTGCTCGTTTCCACCAAATTGCCACCAATGCGGAGGTGGGACGAGGCGTTGGCCGAGTATATAAAAACGCTTTAGCATGGATCTCTCCATCATCACCGTTTCTTGGAACGTCAAAGAAAAACTGCGTGAATCCCTGCGCGCTATTTTTGAGAGCGTTTCGGCCTCGGCGCGCGCTTCGTCTTCGGTGGATGCGGCCATCCTCACCTTGGAAATTTTTGTCGTTGATAACGCTTCAAATGACGGCACGGCGGAAATGGTCAAGCAAGAATTTCCGCAGGTGCGTCTAATCGCGAACAGTGAGAACCGCGGTTTCAGCGCGGCCAATAATCAAGCCATCAGAGAGAGTGGCGGGGATTTTATTTTGCTTTTGAATCCGGATATGCGCGTTTTTCCGGACACCCTGCCAAAAATGGTGACGTGGATGCGTGAACACCCAAAAGTTGGCATTGCCGGTTGCCACTTGGTCAATGAAAAAGGGGAGACCGTGCCGCACGTCCGGCGGTTTCCGAACGTGGCTGATCAAGCCGCGATTCTTCTCAAACTGCCGCATCTTTTTCCAAAAATCGTGGGGCGTTATTTAATGAGCGATTTTGATTACCGTCAAGAAGCGGAAGTGGACAGCATTCGCGGATCATTTTTTATGGTTAGGCGCGAGGTATTCTTTGAAGGGCTTAGCCGGACGTCAAACATTCCGCCGGCAATTGGATTGCTTGACGAGCGTTTCTTCATTTGGTTTGAAGAAGTTGATTTTTGTAAACGGGCTGACGCGGCCGGTTGGAAAATTATGTACACGCCGATTGTGAAGTGCGTTGATTATGTTGGACAGTCCTTCAAACAAATGGCCTCCTACCAAAAACAAAAAATGTTCACGGAAAGCATGGTCAAGTATTTTAACAAACATCACCCGGGCTGGCGGGCCTGGGTAATTTCCGCTTTGCGGCCGGTGGGATTGGCGCTGGTTTGGGTCGGTGGGAAATTTAAGACATGGTTCATGCGTGTTCTGTCCCGCGTGTTCTTGCCGTCGCGAGTTTGATTTGCTAAGATAGCGGCAGAAAACGGCATTATGCGTATTTTTTTTATCACCACAAAAATTAATTTCACCACGGCCGGCGGGTCCGTGCCTGATTTGGATCAGAAAGCGCGAATACTCGGCGAGCTTGGTAATGAAGTGACTGTCATTACCGCTTTTTCCAATGCCAACAGCGGCCATGAAAACGTTCCTTATCGTGTGATTGAGGAGCAAATTCCGGCGCGTGATCTCTTGGGAATTCAAAGGGGTATCTTAAAAATTTTGCGGCGTTATGAAAATGATGCTGATATTTTTTATATTGACGGACAAGTTTTTCTCTACGGCGCCGGTTGGTATCGCTTGACGGGTGGGAGGACGCCGGTGGTGGCGTTTTTTAATCGCGAATTGGTATGTTGGCCGGAAAACATTTCAATTTTTACGGAACGTTTATCCTTGCTGGCGCGATGCAAAAAGCGTTTGCGAGCATGGTTGGAAAGGAGAATTGGCATGCCGATTGCGAGTAAAATTGATCTACTGACGTTCACTTCGCCAATGTTGGAAAAAGCGTACACGGATTTTGGTTTGCGGAAAGATCCGCGTGCGTTTTTTC
>JACTTX010000035.1:10767-16784 GCA_015661005.1 Candidatus Magasanikiibacteriota bacterium | reverse complement strand
GGCCGTGACGAGATTCTGATCCACGGCCTGGTCGTGCGCATGACCGATATGAGCATCACCCTGAAGACCCTGACCGAAAATTTCAAGTGACGGGCGGCCAACCTTCCGCTCAATGAGTATTCGGTGAGCGAGACCGAGTTTCAGGGAGAAGAAGCGGTGTTCGCTTACAAGGCCGCCTCTCTCTGCTACGCAGGCGAGCGTTCGTCGGCTCTGGCCGCTCTGGGGCGGGTGGAAAGCGACGAGATGCTGGAGATGTCTTCTGCTCCGGGCTTCAGGATGCTGTTCACAAGATCAAGTCCGAAAAGACGCTCGCGTCTATTCTGCGCCGCGGTCTGCCTGGTGGGATGATTGATATCATCATCGGTCGTCTCAGTGACCGCAATATTCTGGACGAATTCTTGGGGCATGGCGCCTATGGTAAACGAATTATCACGCGGGCGATGCAACTCGGCTATAAGTAAGGCCAAGGCTAAGTAAACCCGCCTCGCGGCCATGCCTCGAACGCGCCCAACAACAAGCAAACGCCTTGTCTTGCATCACGCGAGCAGGGCGTTTGAAATTCGCTTTGCTTTTTAGCCGCCATTTTGCTACACTTTTTCCACTTATGCCTTTTTGGAACAAAATTTTCGGCGATCCGAATGCGCGGGTGATTAGCGCTTATGAACCGGTCGTCGCCAAAATCAACGGCCTGGAACCGGAAATGGAAAAACTTTCGGCTGATGAACTGCGTTCAAAAACGGAAGAATTCAAATCGCGAATAAAAAACGGCGCCACCCTTGACGATCTTTTGCCGGAGGCCTTTGCCGTGGTCCGAGAAGCGGCCAAGCGCACTTTGGGCCAGCGCCATTATGACGTTCAGCTCATGGGCGGCCTGGCTTTGCACGCCGGCGCCATTTCCGAAATGCGCACCGGTGAAGGAAAAACCTTGACCGCCACTTTGCCTTTATACTTGAACGCGCTTACCGATCGCGGAGCGCATCTGGTCACGGTCAATGATTATTTGGCGCGTCGCGACGCCGTTTGGATGGGACAAATTTATTACGCGCTCGGAATGACCGTTGGCGTCATTCAGCAGATGATGATTTCCTTTAAGTATGATCCGCAAAAAGCCAGCGCGCCGGAAGACAAGGAGCGGGATACCAAAGGCGCCTTCAAAGTGGAGATGGAGTTTTTGCAATCGTGTTCAAGGAAAGAGGCCTACGCCTGCGACATCACTTACGGCACTAACAATGAATTTGGTTTTGATTATTTGCGGGACAATATGGCGCCGTCTTTGGCGGAAATGTCCCAGCGCGATTTGTCTTATGCCATCATTGACGAAGTTGATTCCATTTTGATTGACGAAGCGCGCACGCCTTTGATTATTTCCGCGCCGGCGGAAGAGGCGACGGATCAATATTACAAGTTTGCGGAAGTCGTGCGCCAGCTCACGGAAAATGAGGATTACAATGTTGATGAAAAATTGCGCGCCGCCACTTTGACGGATGTCGGCATTGCCAAGATTGAAAAACTTTTGGGAATGGAAAATATTTATGTGGAAGGCGGGGTCGCCACCGTGCACCATGTGGAATCCGCCTTAAAAGCGCACGCCCTTTTTAAACGGGACAAAGAGTATGTTGTCAGAGACGGAGAAGTTTTGATTGTTGATGAGTTCACCGGCCGCTTGATGCCTGGCCGCCGCTATTCGGAGGGTTTGCACCAAGCCATTGAAGCCAAAGAAAATGTGCCCATTCAGCGCGAATCGCAAACTTTGGCGACCGTTACTTTTCAAAATCTTTTTCGTTTGTATGAGAAGTTGGCCGGCATGACCGGCACGGCGGTGACGGAAGCGGAAGAGTTCGGCAAGATTTATAATTTGGAAGTGGTCGTCATTCCGCCAAACAAAAATTCCAGCCGCGCGGATTTGCAGGATCGCATTTATAAAACGGAAGAGGCCAAGTTCCGCGCCGTCACGCAAGAAGTGAAAGCGCGTCATGAAAAAGGCCAGCCCGTACTGCTTGGCACCATTTCCATTGAACGCAATGAACTGCTTTCGGAATTATTATCGCGCGAAGGCATACCGCATAACATTTTGAACGCCAAGAATCATGAAAGGGAAGCAGAATTCATTGCCCAAGCCGGCCGATTGGGCGCGGTAACGCTGGCCACCAACATGGCCGGTCGCGGCGTGGATATTATTTTAGGCGGGAATCCGTCGGACGCGGCGGAAGCGGAAAAAGTGCGGCTGCTTGGCGGGTTGTTTGTGCTCGGCACGGAGCGGCATGAATCGCGTCGCATTGATAATCAGTTGCGCGGACGTTCCGGCCGCCAAGGTGATCCGGGTGAAACGCAATTTTTTGTTTCCACGGAAGATGATTTACTGCGCATTTTTGCCGGCGATCGGATGAAAGCCATAATGGAGCGTCTGCATTTGCCGGATGATCAGCCGATTGAACACGGGCTCATCAGCAAATCCATTGAGGCCTCGCAGAAAAAAGTTGAGGGCCATAATTTTGACACCCGCAAACATTTGTTGGAGTATGATGACGTTTTGAACAAGCATCGCGAAGTGATATATAAAAAGCGGCGGGAGATTTTGGCGCCCGCTACTCCTTTGCGTTCCAAAATCATTGAGATGATTGAAAATGAAGTGGAACAGGTAACGCTTTTTCATACACAGGGAGATGCCGAAGGGGATTGGAACATCAAAGAAATTGCGGAGGTCATGCGGACAATTTTTCCTTCCACCAATGACACGCACGCTTTTTTGACGGATTTTGAGTCACTGCAAAAAATCGTGCAGTCCGGAGCCGGAGATAAATTAGAGGATGCCACGAGCCGCACCAAAATTATTGAGCGCATCATGGAGCATACTAATAAGGAATATGATGAGTTGGAACGGCGCGTGACGGCCTCGGCCGGAGCCATGCAAGCGCTTGGGGTTGTTGGTGGCGATGCGGATGCTGATGGTGGCAGAAAATTTCTGCGGGAGATTGAAAAGAGCGTGCTTTTGCGCGCTATGGACACGCTCTGGATTGAACATTTGGAGGCCATCAATTATTTGCGGGCGAGCATTGGGCTTCGCGGTTATGCTCAACAGGATCCGCTCGTGGAATACAAGCGGGAGACGTACCGTTTGTTTAATGAGTTGCTGACTTTCATTCAAAAAGAAGTCGTTTATTCCATTTTTAAAGTGAGCGCCGGTATTGAAGCCGCGCCGTCGCTTTTGAGTCGGCGCCAGCTGATGCTTCACGGCGCGGCCAAAGAAATGGGGACAGTTCTAAAGGGGACAGATCTAAATGGCGTTGCTCGTGACAATGCGGAAAGCGCGTTCGGATCAGGCGGCGTTGATTTGTTGAAGCCGGTTTCGGAAAAAGTTCGCGATGCCGACGGCCACAAAATTGGCCGCAATGATCCATGCTGGTGCGGAAGCGGAAAAAAGTTCAAGAAGTGTCATGGAGTTTAATTTAACGGGTCCAAAAAACCAAAAACCCGCATTTCTGCGAGTTTTTGGACCGGTCTAAACACAGTGTGTATTCCGGCTTACCATCTAAAATAGAGTATACTTGTTAGAAATGGATGCGTGAAAAAATCACCCTGCCATATGAAACAAATCCTCGCCAAACATAAAATCATCTGGGCTGATAAATTATTTTTGCGCGCCGCCGTTATCGGTCTTATTTTTTTTGCAGTGAGCATGGTCGTCAACTATGCGGCCACAAATTTTGCCACCAAAGAAGCCAGTCGTTCAGTGACAGATATTATTTTAAGCAATTTACCAACATTTGATCTTGACTTCATCATTATTGAAGGAGCTCTGCTTTTGGTTTTATTCACAATTTTTGTGTTCGCCTACGAACCGAAATATATTCCGTTTGTTTTAAAGTCCGTAGCATTTTTTGTTTTAGTGCGCGCCACCGCCATGGTCCTCACCCACCTTGGGCCTTATCCGGATCAGGCCTTGCCGGATCCGGCGCGATTTTTACAAGTTATCGGCATCGGTTACAACGCCGATCTGTTTTTTTCCGGACATACGGGTATGCCGTTTCTGCTGGCGCTGATTTTTTGGAAGCAAAAAATCTTGCGTTACATTTATCTGGCCGCTTCAATAATTTTTGCCGTGGCCGTTTTGCTCACGCATAATCATTATTCCATTGATGTCTTTGCCGCTTACTTCATCACTTACGCCATTTTTCACATCGTGCTAAAAATTTTTACCTATGATTATCAGCACCTTCTTCATAAAAACGTTTTAGACGTGGCGGAGATTCCGTAAACCAGACCACTATGCACCTTCCCCGTCACCCGGCATTCGCCGCTCTTAGAAAATATAATTTTCCACCAAAAGATTTTGCTGTCTTTGGCAGCGGACAGTTGTGGGTGCGTGGTATTCGTAAGGCCCATGATTTGGACATCTTGGCGCGCGGGGCGGCATGGCAAAAAGCGTTAAAGTTGGGCGAAAAAAAACTTATGATCGACAGTGGTCACGAATATGTGCGCTTGACCGACGGCAACAACGGTGTTATTGAGATCTTCAATAAATGGGTTCCCGGAGAGTGGAACGAGAATGAGTTGATTGATTCCGCGGAGATGATTGATGGTGTGCCGTTTGTGCCGCTGGAAAAGGTGATTATATGGAAGCGACGGATGAATCGTGAAAAAGATCGTATTGATTTGAAATTGATTTCCGCCTATTTAAAAATTCATCAGCCCGTGCGTCGTCCGGGGCGCAGTGGATAAAGTTCTTGCATCTTGACCGCGATTTAGCTACAATTTGGAGCGCTTTTCTCCGCCGCTATGCCGCCGATTATCAAAAAATCTCTCTCGCCAGGAAAAATTCGCGCCGGAATGTGGGCTATTGTCATTCTGCTCATTCTCACTCTTTGGTACGATTTTCCCAAACAGTACAATCGTCTCTCGGAAATCGCCAAAGAAAAAACGTCTTTTTCTTTGGGCGCGGTGGGTTTCCCGTCGTTTCGGCTTGGTCTTGATTTGAAAGGTGGGGCGCATTTGGTTTATGAAGTTGATACCGCCGCTGTAGCCGCCAGTGATGTGAAAAGCGCTATTGAAGGAGCCCGCGATGTCATTGAACGCCGGGTGAACGCCCTTGGCGTGGCCGAAGCCGTGGTGCAGACCAATCAAGTTGGGGACAAGTGGCGCGTGATTGTGGAATTGCCGGACGTGCAGAACGTTGGCGAGGCCATTAAAATGATTGGGGAAACGCCAATTTTGGAATTTAAGGAACCGTATCCGGAAGGCGGGCCAACACTCACAGCGGAAGAACAAAAACAATTGGATGATTTTAACGCCGCCGCCAAGAAAAGCGCTGTGGATATTGGCCGCACGGTAACAGTCAAAACATTTGCGGATGTTGCCAAAGAAAAATCGGAAGATTCTTTGACGCGTGAGAATGGCGGCACGCTTGGTTTTGTGAACGCTTCCAGCACGGAATTTTTCGCTCTTTATGCTTTTGCCCAAAAATATCGGACCGGAGAAATCAGCCGCGTGCCGGTGGAATCAGCGGGCGCATTTGACATCGTGAAAGTGGGAGAGAAAAAACCGAACGGAGAAATTGAAATTAGCCGGATTCTGATTAAGAAAAAACAGATTACGGACATTGTGAAAGATTTGGAATGGAAAAGCACCGGACTGTCCGGCAAACAATTGGTTCGCGCCAACGTGGAGTTTGAACCGACGCTTGGCACGGCCCAGGTTGGTTTGGAGTTTAATGATGAAGGACGGGATCTTTTTGCCGCCATCACCAAAAGAAATTTACAAAAGCCGGTCGCCATTTTCTTGGATGGCCAGCCCATCAGCATTCCGGTGGTGCAATCGGAAATTTCAGACGGCAAAGCCGTGATTAGCGGCAACTTCACTTTGGAAAACGCCAAGCAACTGGCCCAACGCTTGAACGCCGGCGCTCTGCCATTGCCCGTCCAATTGGTCAGTCAACAAACCGTCGGGCCAACGCTTGGACTTGAATCATTGACGCGCAGTTTGTTTGCCGGACTGATTGGTTTCCTGCTCGTCGCCGCGTT
>JACTTX010000035.1:0-10762 GCA_015661005.1 Candidatus Magasanikiibacteriota bacterium | reverse complement strand
TTTGTATTATCGTTTGCCCGGACTTTTGGCCGTTGGCGCCTTGGTGCTTTACACCTCCGTCGCCCTCGCCATTTTTAAATTCGTGCCGGTAACTTTGACTTTGGCCGGCATTGCCGGATTCATCTTGTCCGTTGGCATGGCCGTGGACGCCAACGTTTTGATTTTTGAGCGCACTAAAGAAGAATTGCGGCGCGGAAAATCTTTGCGCACCTCCATTGAAGAGGCTTTCCCGCGCGCTTGGGCGTCAATTCGCGATTCCAATGTTTCTTCTTTGATCACTTGCGTCATTCTGGCTTGGTACGGCACGAGTATTGTTAAAGGATTTGCCATTACTTTGGCCATTGGTATTTTGATCAGTATGTTCAGCGCGATTACTGTTACTCGGATCCTCTTGCGTTTTGTGATGCCGAAGTTAAAGGAAGATACGAAGTTGGTATTAAGATAATTTATGTTCTCAATCGTTAAAACCCGCAAACTCTGGTACACCCTCTCCGCCGCGCTTTTTGTGGCCAGCATGCTGGCTGTTTTTACTTGGGGCCTGAAACCGGGCATTGATTTTACCGGTGGATCTTTGGTAGAGATAAAATTCGTGGGCGTTCGTCCGGCTAATGATGTTGTTGTCAAAGCGTTGGCCGCCAAAGAAATTGAAGTGGCGCAGGTTCAACCGGTTCAGGCAGACGCCATGATCATTCGCACCAAATTTATCTCGGAATCAAAACATCAGGAAATGCTGACGGCTCTAAAGGAGGCGGCGCACGGAGAGGTAGTGGAAAATCGTTTTGAAACCATCGGGCCAACCATTTCCGCGGAACTGAAACGCCGCGCGTACGGCGCCGTGGCCATGGTTTTGGCGGGCATCATTCTTTATGTCACTTACGCTTTTCGGAAAGTGTCAATGCCAGTGCAATCATGGAAGTATGGCGTGGTGGCCGTAGTGGCGCTTCTCCATGACGTCGGAATCCCGATTGGAATTTTTGCGGTTCTCGGAAAATTTTTGGGCTATGAAGTGGACGTGCTTTTTGTGACGGCGGTCATGACCGTGCTCGGGTTTTCCGTCCATGACACTATCGTTACTTTTGATCGCATTCGCGAGAATTTAATGCTGAACCCCCGCGCCACTTTTGCGGAAACGATTGACATCTCCATCCGCCAGACGATTACTCGTTCTATCAATACATCTTTGACCGTGCTTTTGGTGCTTTTGGCGATTTATTTTTTTGGCGGCGCCTCCACCCATCATTTCACGCTCGTTCTTATTTTGGGCGTTATTTTTGGGACGTATTCGTCAATTTTCATTGCTTCGCCATTGCTGGTAACGTGGCAGGAGGCGGTCAGCAAACGCAAATAAGAGACAACAATGAACAGTGGGCTGCTAAGGGCGATAATGTTGAAAGTAACCTGAAAATATCGTTCTTGTTTGAAGAACACGATATTTGCAGGTTACTTTCAACATATTTATCATTTACTGTTCACCGTTCAGTGTTGTGTGTTATAATCTCTACATATGGAAGACAAGGTCTGGCGGCATGTCTTTTCGTTCCTATTTTCACTGGTGTTTCTTATCATCTTTACCGGCGGATATTTTTCCGGCGAGCGCGGTTGGTGGTGGATGAGTTTAGTGTTAATCGCCGTAACGTACGGGCTAACTTTTCATTTTCTGGAACCGGATTGAGTTTAGGGTTTGTTGCCCTTGATCGGAGCCGTAACGGCTTTGTCACATGGACGCGCTACTGTCAATTTTGGATCAACTGATTGCCGCGGGCGGAGAAAATCCGTTCAATCTTTTTGCATATCTTTATCCCCGCGGCGGCTGGCTCATTTTTTTCGGCATCGCGTTTTGGATGACCAAAATGGTTTGGGGCGATCAGCGCATCGGGCATTTCCAGACGACGCAGTTTAAATGGATACTTTTGGCCGTAGACGTTCCCAAAGAAAATCTGCAATCGGCGCGGGCTGTGGAAAATATTTTTTCTCACATGGCCGGCGCTCATGAATCGCGGGATCTCATAGAAAAATACTTTGATGGCCAATATCAGCGTTGGTTTTCTTTTGAAATTGTGAGTATTGAGGGTTATGTGCAATTTTTAATTCGCACCGATAAAAAATTGATTGATTTGACGGAAGCGGCCATTTACGCCCAGTACCCCAATGCGGAAATCACGCCGGTTGAGGATTACATGGGAAATTATCCGCATCATTATCCAGACAAGGATTGGGATTGTTGGGGCGTGGAGTTCCAGCACGTCAAAGAATATTTTTTCCCCATTCGCACTTACATTGATTTTGAACATAAGCTGGAAAAAGAAGGCGCTTTTAAAGACCCAATGGCCGTTTTAATGGAACAGCTCACGCACATCGGCAAGGGGGAGATGGCCGCGATCCAGATCATTGCCCAGCCGATCGGGCAGAAATGGAAAGAAAAAGGATTTAAATACGCGCGGGAAGTGATGGGAAAGAAAGATGAAGTCCAGGAATCAATACTGGAGAAGGTTATTGGTGCGCCGTTAAAGTTGCTCATCTGGATAACAGAAGAAATTTTCGGGATGACCGGCGGGGAAGAAGAAAAATCCAAAGAGGATCAGTGGCTGGCCTTTAAACTGACACCGGGGGAACGCACCGGGCTTGAAGCGATAGAAAATAAATGTTCCAAAGTCGGCTGGGGCGTAAAAATTCGCGGCATTTATGTTGGGCGCAAAGAAGTTTTTCAGAAATCAAAGGTGCATTTCGGCATGATTGGCTACTTCAAGCAATTCACCAACGAAGGATCAAACGGCATCAAGCCGGATTACAAGGGCACCGGCACCACGGCTCATTATATTTTCAAAGACGTTCGCAAGAGTTGGCGCAAGAATCACATCTTCCACGCTTTCAAAGCGCGCAGTGATTGGCGCGGACGTTTACCAACTATTCTGAATGTTGAAGAGCTGGCCACAATTTGGCATTTCCCGCTGGCTTATATTGCGGCGCCGTCTCTGCGCAAAGCGGAAGTGAAACGCGTTGAAGCGCCGGTCGGACTGCCGATTGTGGAGACAGAAGAGGAAGCGATGCGTCCGAAGTTCAGGGAAATCGTGCCACGCCCGCTTGTCGGACGGCCAACTTTTACCACCAGTGCGACGTCCGAGAAGAAAAGTGAAAATGAAGGGGAATATGAAGGAGACGGCCGTCCGGCCGTTCGCCGGAAAGCCGCTCCCCCTCCCAGTTTACCCTTTGTTTAATTCCAATCTCCAGCTTCCAGCTTCTAATCTCCAGCTTCTTCTCTTCTATGCCCGATTATTACAAAGAAATCAACGTCTTCGCCCAGACGAACTTTCGCAATCAAATGCGCAAGTTTGGAATTAAGTTGGATGATCGCCGCCGCCATATGTACGTCATTGGTAAAAGCGGCACCGGCAAAACCACCATGCTGGAAAACATGGTCTTGAATGACATTTACTCTGGACACGGGGTGGGCGTGGTAGATCCGCACGGGGATTTTGCCGAAAAAATTTTGGATTTCATTCCGAGCGAGCGTGTTAATGACGTAATTTATTTCAATCCCGCTGATTTTGATCACCCCATTGGTTTTAATATCTTGGAAACGGTTGACGCCAATCACCGCCACCTCATTGCGTCCGGTTTAATGGGTGTTTTCAAAAAAATTTGGCCCGATGTTTGGAGCGCCCGAATGGAGTACATTTTGAACAACACCATTCTGGCGCTCTTGGAAGTTCCGGATTCCACTTTGCTTGGCATCAATCGGATGCTCGCGGATAATGCGTACCGCAAAAAAGTCGTCAGTCAAGTTCAAGATCCGGTGGTCAAAGGTTTTTGGGTGAATGAATTTGCCAAATATAACGAGCGTTATGCCCAGGAAGCCGTGGCCGCCATTCAAAATAAGATTGGCCAGTTTTTGAGCACGGCTTTGATCAGAAATATCGTCGCCCAAGTCAAGTCCACGATTGATATGCGCGACATCATGGACAACCGAAAAATCTTGATCATGAATCTTTCCAAAGGCCGCATCGGCGAGGACGCCTCGCGTTTGCTCGGCGGCATGCTGATCACCAAGATTCAGCTGGCGGCGATGGAGCGCGTGGATATCGCGGAAGAGGAGCGTCAGGATTTTTTCCTTTATGTTGACGAGTTCCAAAATTTTGCGACCGACAGTTTTGCCAATATCTTGTCGGAAGCGCGCAAGTACCGGTTGAGCTTAATCATGGCTCACCAGTACATCAAACAATTGGAAGAAACCGTGGCTGACGCCGTTTTCGGCAACGTCGGGACAATTATCACTTTTCGGATCGGCGGCGATGACGCGGAAATTCTGGAAAAAGAATTTACGCCGCTTTTTATGGCCCAGGATTTGGTCAACCTGACAAAGTTTAATATTTATTTGAAGCTTATGATTGACGGCGTGGCTTCGGATCCATTTTCCGCGCTGACTTTGGCGCCAATCGCCGTGCGCACGAATAACGCGAAAAAAGTAATTCACGTCTCCCGTGAGCGCTATGCCGAGGAGCGGACGGTCATTGAAGATAAGATTTTGCGTTGGAGCGGGATGGCGCCGGGAACTCCCGAAGCCGAAGAAATTGAGAAAAAAATTGAAACCCTGGGTGAGACGTCAGTCAAAGCGCGTCCAAAACCGACAGATCCGACCGGTAAACGGTATCCAACTACCTGTTCACGATGTAAAACCGATACCACCGTGCCGTTTATGCCCGATCCGTCGCGGCCTTCATACTGTGAAGATTGTTATAAGTTGGCGATGAAAGAGAAACAAGAAGTGAAAAAGTAAAAAGACCGACGTTACATGACAAAAAATAAAGGACCGGAAACCGGTTCAAACATTGAACACTGGGGAGACGGCAAAGTGCGGTGGATGATCAGGGATGATTATGCGAATGCCTACTCTCATCTTCTTTCGCATTGGCAGATGGCTGAATTAAATCATAAGAAGGAAGATGAGGTGTGGCATATTTTTGACAAGTATCCGCTCCGTAATTTTGAAGAATGGTATTCAGCCAAGGCCGCCAAGCAGGGGAAAGAGATTCAATTCTCCGTAACTGATCAAGCCGTGAACGCGACGCTTCAAAAGATCAAAAATTATATCGCCGAAATTAATGCCGCGGCGGAGAAAAAGGATCGGGAGACGGTGGTAAAAAAACTCAAGGAGCTTGACGCTTTTGTAAAATCAGTTAAAATAAAATGAATATCTCCGCGCGCCAACCGGCCTCATTGGCCAGTCGGTATTTTGCATCTTTATTTATTGTGTTATTATTGGGTGCAGGTTGCTCCCAGGGGTCGGCCGCGCCACCAATCAGGTCATCTGATTCATCAAAAATCGCGCCAATTATGACCGAAACCGTCAGATTCCGCACCGCCGATAATGTTGGAATTGTCGGCGATTACCGCGGTCCGGCCAATCATCCGGTCGGCTATGTTTTGTTTTTGCACATGATGCCCGCGGATCGCTCCAGTTGGTTAAATTTGGCGTTGAATCTTGCTAAAGAAAACATTGCCTCATTGGCTATTGATCTGCGTGGCCACGGGGAAAGCGTCCATCAAGGCGCGGACATCTTAAATTATAAAAATTTTACGGATGAAGATCATCAGGCGAGCGTCCAAGACGTTGACGCCGCCATCGGTTGGCTCAAATCTGAACAAAACGCGCCGGAAAATAAAATCGTGCTGGTGGGCGCCAGCATCGGCGCCAATTTATCTCTAACCGCGCTGGCCAAACACAAAGACCTGATCGGCGCGGCTCTGCTTTCTCCCGGTCTTGATTATCGCGGTGTGCAAGCGGATAAAGATATTGTCGCCATCAATCGAACCCGGAAACTTTTTATGGCCGCGGCCGCTGATGATATTTATTCTTTGCAGTCAATGCGCGCGCTTGCGGAAAAATTTGACGGCGCTAAACAAGTTGAAGAGTTTACGCGCGGCGGACACGGCGCCAGCATGCTGGAAACCGTTCCGCAACTAAATGATTTGCTGGTGCGTTGGGTCAAAGAAATTTTGTCCTGATATGCGTCGGCGGGATTCCGGTCATTGGAAAAACTTTATTGGCGCGCGCACTGGCGGTGCGGCTGAATTTTGACACTGTTTCCACCGACGCTATCCGCCGCATCATCAGAAGTGTAACGAGCGCAAAGAAATTTCCCGGCGTGCATTTTTTTGTCGGCGAACGCGCGGAGTTATATTTGCCGAAAACGCCGGTCCCCACCGTTCTCAAACACTATTTTGCTGAAGCTCGGGATGTTTGGAAGGGAATCCAGCCGCTCATCAGAGACTTCGAGCCGGCTAAGCAATACGGATTAATCATTGAAGGCGTTGCGATTCTGCCGGAAATCGTGCATCGTCTCTGTCAACCGAAAAAATGTCCGGTGCATATCAAGCCGATTTTTCTTATTGCGCCGGATAAAGAAACTATCAGCCGCAATCTAAAAAAACGCGGGCTTTGGGCGGAGACGCCGGAACTGCAAAAAATTGAATTAGAATATCTTTGGGCGCTGAATGAAAAAATTCGCGTCACAGCCGAGCGCCTTGGTTTTAGAACGGTTCCGTGCGCGCCCTACCAGACACTCGTGAGGAGGGTGATGAAATTGCTAAGGTAATAGTAAATGGCAAAGGGCGTGTGTTGTTGAATAGTGATCGGAAAATGTCGTTCTTGTCTTCTGTTCAAATAGTAACCTATAAATATCGTTCTTGATTGGAGAACACGATATTTCTAGGTTACTATTTGAACATTACACGACATTTGCCGATAACTTTTCAATACCAGATTTCAGCTTCCAATATCAATTTTATGCTCACCGTCATCACCGGCCCGATGTTTTCCGGAAAATCCATTGAACTTATTCGCCGCATCAATCGCGAACGCGTGGCCGGTAAACGCGTTTGCGTCATTAAGTTTGGGGAAGATGATCGCTACTCCAAAGAGCATCTGGCTTCTTATGACGGTTACCGTTCCGGCGCCATTTCCGCCACCACCACCCCAGACATCATTGAACGCGGCGATCCCTTGGCCGAAGTCATCGTGATTGACGAAGTGCAATTTTTTGATGACGCCATTATAGATTGGATTATGGAACAGGTGGCTGGCGGAAGAAAAATCATCTGCGCTGGGTTGAATTTGGATTTTCGCGGCGAACCGTTTCCTTTTGGTTACGGCTCGGTTCGCACCATGGCCGATCTCATTGTCCGCGCCGATAATATTCTCAAACTCTCGTCAATTTGCACGTTTCGCGATACCAAAGGCGTGATTTGCGGCGTTGAAGCCACGCGCACGCAACGCCTTAAAAACAATGAACCAGCCAATTGGAATGAACCGACCAAGCAAATTGGCGCCCAAGAATCATACGAAGCGCGGTGCGTGGAACATCATTTTGTTCCGAGGTGATAGGAATTAACGATTGGAGAAGAGTATCTTGCAAATGACGATCTTGATTGAAGAACTCGTCATTTGGAAGACACTCTTCTCCAACCATTTTTTATCCACACTTTTTTTTACCGTGAAAACGGCTTAATCGTGATATAATTTACCCGCAGCTTTGGAAGGTCAGTCACACCTTCAGTTTTTAGTTAGGGGACCAATGGGTTACATACGTCCTCAATGTTCGCGTAGAGCGATAGCATTATTATTCAAGGATAAAAGATCCTTGGGTACTGTTGCTATCGCTTTTGTTTTTGCCGCGATTGTCTCGGTCGCGGCCATGTCGGCGGCTCTTTTGACGCCGACGTCCGTGCACGCGCAAATCGTGCCGACGTCGTTCCCCAAAGAAACGCTCGGCGCAAAAGCCGGTAGATGGACACATGCCGCTTATGACGGCCTCACGGCCTGGGTCCATGAAATGCAAGATGACGGCCGCGTTCTTTTCAACCGGGTTCTAACCCACCTTCCAAAGCTGCAAGAAGGTGGTCGGAACCCATCGTCGGATTCATGGTCCACGATTTCTAATTGGCGCGATGGCGCCAACGGGAGTCGTGCCACGGTGAGTTCCGATCACGCCTCGCCGAACGAGCGAGGAGAGAGCGAGCGCTCGGCCGCCCTGACCGGCCGAGCTGTTTCTAATGGCGCAAGCGTGCGTCTGACCATCCGTGTTGTAACCCAACGGATTTGGTTTGGCGCACGCGTTGCCGCCGCTGGCCTTACCGGATTTTTTGATGAGATCAAAGACCGTGCACTCATTTTTTCTGATGTGCTCTATAAAGACGCTCGGAATTTTCTGGCGCCGGGCATTGAGCTCTCCACGGCCGTGGCTCGCCGCATTGACGCCGCCTTTGACGCTTACTTGACACCATCGGCGCTCGCCATCACATCCAATCGCGCCGTTCCGGACGTTGTCTTGCGCGCCGCATTACGTCATCCGCAGTTGCCGCCAGCGGGAGCGCGGATGCCGCAGCTCAAAGCCACTCTCGCCGCTTACAGTCCCACAATTTATGTGACTAATCCAAACGCTCAAGCGCGCGTCATTGAGGAACGGGTGATCCGTGAACGCGTGCGGGAGCAGATCGTGCAGACACACAAAATAATTCCGGAACAAGATCTCTCCCGCTTGATTGCCGCCGCTCTTTCGGACTTCACTAACAATTTGGCAATTGATTCCTTGACCGTGCGTCAATTGCAAGTCAAGGACGCGGCGAACTTCGGCGGCGCCAATGTGAGCGGCATCAGTCAGATTCAACAAATTATACAGAGCGTCGCGCCTATCACTTACACCAATCCGGATAAGGTGACAGTCGTCGGCAACAATGTCGCCGGATCATTCGGTGGGGTGGAAAATGATTTTACTGTCGGGCGTGATTTAATCGTGAAAAAGAAAACTTATTTTGGCACCGCGGCGGGCGACACAGCAACCTTTAACGGCGGCGCGCTATTTAATAATGGTCTTTCCGTGAGCGGCAACGCGTCTTTTGCGACATCAACCATTGCTTACGGCGACTTAAGCGCTCTGAACGTGAGCGGTACCTCAACTTTGGCGCGAGTTTCCGTGAACGGGCTCACTCTTTTGAACGGCGACATTGCTCTTGGCGACTCGTCCGCCGACACCATCACTATCAACGGCGCCATCAGTTTTTCCTCAAATTTAAATCCAACCGCAGACAATCTTTATGATCTGGGTAGTACTTCAACATTGATGCGTTGGCGGTATGGCAACTTCGGCGCTGGCATTACGGTTTCTAACGGTTCTGCCACTTCCACTTTTAGTAATAATTCTCTATCGTTTACTGGCGGCGCGGCGACAATTTCTTCAACTGGTTCCGGCAACGACTTAATAATTACCGCCGGCCAAAATGTGCGCTCAACAAGTGGATTGGCCGCTTCATCAACTTTTCAGTCAACCGGCGCGGCGCGTTTCTATGACGCCGTGAACATTAATGCCACCAGTACCTTCGGAGATACCACCAGTACGGACGTGACTTATTTCAATTCGCGCCTCGGTACTTCACTCATTCCAACGGCCGGTAGTATTTTGGATCTTGGTGAATACGGCCGCGCCTGGCGTGATGTTTATGCGCAAACGGTGACGAGCAGTGCCACGAGCACGATTACCGGCACGGCCACCGATGCCGCCGGGAATAGCGCTATTGTTTTACGCTCTAACGGGGCTGTCGCTACCGCTGATCTCCTGCGCGTGATTGAAGGTCCGGATCCAACAACAAACATCCGCTTCTCCATTGACGCCAATGGCAACATTGGCGTCAACACCACCACTCCGGCGGCGCGTTTCTCTGTTGAAGGCCAGCAGTACACTTCGCAGACCTCAACATTCGCCAGCGCTATTGTCACTCAAGGACAAGGACAATTTTTACGACCGCCGGTTGCTGGGCATAATTTTTCCAGTTGGCCCGCGGGTACGTCCAATGTTTCCGATGCGACGCTTTACGTGAATCCAGCGTCTTCAATCGGTGACGGAAATCTGATTGGCGTGGCCGTTGGTGGCACCGTGAAATTTTTGGTTGATGCGGAAGGGGATATCTACGGCGGAAATCTGATTCTCTCCGGTACTTCATCGCTCGGTACCACCACCATCGCCGGCAATTTGGTGGTGCAGGACAATATCACTCTTGGTGACGCCACTTCCACTGATCAATTATATTTGAATGCTCGAATTGCCGGACACTTGGCGCCGACCGTCACCAATTTTAATGACGTCGGTGATGTGGCCAACAATTTATACTGGCGCACCGGATATTTTGGCACGAACGTCCAAATTGGAAATAATTCGGCGACAGCAACACTTGATCGCAGTATCCTTACTTTTGCTGGCGGCGCTGGCACGGTGACGAGCAGCGCCACCACCACGATTGTCGGCACCGGCGGATCCGATGCCGCCGGAAATTCTGCCATCGTGTTACGCTCCAATGGCGCCGTCACCACCGCTGATCTTCTGCGCATCATTGAAGGTCCGGATTCAACCCAAAATATTCGTTTTCAAATTGACGCCGCTGGTAATATTGGCGTGAATACCTCTACTCCCGGGAACGCGGCGCGTTTTGGCGTGGCCGGCGCCTCTTACCTTGGTGGCAACACTACCGTTGAGGGAACGCTTAACGTAACTGGCACGGTCACGACCGGAGCTCTCACGGTCGCGAGCATCAGCGCCACTGGCAACATCAATCCATCAGTTGATAACACCTATGATCTTGGAACAACGAGCACCCCGGCGCGCTGGCGTTATGCTAATATCGTTCAGGGTGTTGTTGTCTCCGATTGGACGGCCACTTCAACTTTGGGACGTAGCGCCCTAACTTTTACCGGTGGCGCCGCCACACTTTCCAC
>JACTTX010000014.1 GCA_015661005.1 Candidatus Magasanikiibacteriota bacterium | reverse complement strand
CGACGCCGCGTGTGGGAAGAAGCCCTTCGGGGTGTAAACCACTTTTATATGGGACGAACGATGACGGTACCATACGAATAAGAGGTTGCTAACTCTGTGCCAGCAGCAGCGGTAATACAGAGACCTCAAGCGTTATCCGGAATTATTGGGCGTAAAGGGTCCGCAGGTGGTTTTGTGCGTCCTCTGTCAAATCTTACGGCTCAACCGTGAGGCCGCAGCGGATACGGCAAAACTAGAGGCCGGGAGAGGCACATGGAATTGCTGGTGTAGTCGTAATAAGCGTTGATATCAGCAAGAACACCAAAGGCGAAGGCAATGTGCTGGAACGGTTCTGACACTAAGGGACGAAAGCGTGGGTAGCGAAAGGGATTAGATAAAT
Source organism: Candidatus Magasanikiibacteriota bacterium (assembly GCA_015661005.1). Lineage (GTDB taxonomy): Bacteria > Patescibacteriota > Patescibacteriia > Magasanikbacterales > JACTTX01 > JACTTX01. The sequence continues at coordinate 44,349 of JACTTX010000014.1, read as the reverse complement.
CCCGGTCGCGCTATAAAAATATACGACCAAAAGGTGTCCCCTCCGACGGCGACGTCGGAGTGTGCATTCAGCTATATCGGGGAAACTCCTTAACGCATGTTGAGGACAATCCCGAGGGAAGTCGCAAATCGTTTTAAGCGAAGAGGCGACCCCGTAGAGACTATGAAGGTAAGGAGACAGAAGGCACTCTTAAACTCTATGCATGAGCAATCATCAAGAGATTCGGTGTCTTTGTCGGATCGTGTAAAAGCAATTATCCTCGGTTCATTGCTGGGTGATGGTTCGCTTAAGCTAAATGAAGGATACAAAAACGCGCGTTTTTCATTCAGGCATTCCATTGTGCGAGAAGAATACTTTCGCTCGAAAACGGATCAGCTAAAAGAGATCTCCAGCGAAGCGAACATTTTTCGGCAGAAGCGCGATGGCGGATATAGCATGAACGAAAAATTACGTTATCAGAGTCGGGCGTTAGAGTCGCTGACCGAACTTTATCGGTTGACACACAAGAGAAAACGGTTTCTGATTCGGCGCAAGTGGCTGAATATGTTAACACCGCTTTCACTTGCCGTGTGGTGGCAAGATGACGGCTCGATTGTGGGCAATGCGCGCAAGGGAGTATTGTGCACTGACGGTTTTGAAGAAGATTCCGTCATTCTGCTTGCACAATATCTTGAGAAAGTGTGGAAGGTGAGAACACATGTCGGAGCAATTGGACGGCGACGCGATAGTCGGCGGTCGCAATATTACCGATTATGGTTCTCCACGGAAGAACTCAAAAAGTTTCTCCGTATCATTCTTCCGCACATCAAGGTTGCGAGCATGCTCCCTAAGGTAATCCTTATTTACAACGATCCTGAACTTCAAGAACGCTGGATCTCTGAAGTTGTTGCACTCACCTCGTTTCCGCGAGAAATCGTGGAACAGATGATGCAACAAAAGAAGAATAAATGGAAAAGCTTCAGAGAATGATATAGTCCAACCTCTGTGGAAACACAAAGATTGACCCCTGTAGTCCACGCCCTCAACGATGAGTGCTAGATATGGCAAGTTTCGACCCTTGCCGTGTCGTTTACAAAAGCTAACGCGTTAAGCACTCCGCCTGGGAAGTACGGTCGCAAGACTAAAACTCAAAGGAATAGACGGGAACCCGCACAAGCGGTGGAGCATGTGGTTTAATTCGACGGTAAACGAGTAACCTTACCCAGGCTTGACATACAGCTGCAAATCCCATGAAAGTGGGACGCCTTCGAGGGTGCTGTACAGGTGCTGCATGGTTGTCGTCAGCTCGAGTCGTGAGATGTTGCCTTAAGTGGTCTATCGAGCGCAACCCCTATGTTGTGTTAAATGCACACAACAGACCGCGATCGTCAAGATCGAGGAAGGCGGGGATGACGCCAAATCAGCATGGCTCTTACGTCTGGGGCCACACACGTGCTACAATGGGGTGTTACAATGGGAAGCCAAGCCGCGAGGCGGAGCAAATCCCAACAAAACGCCCCCCAGTTCAGATTGAGGTCTGCAACTCGACCTCATGAAGTCGGAATCGCTAGTAAACGCGTATCATCTATGGCGCGTTGAATACGTTCTCGGGTTTTGTACTCGGGTGCCCGGCAGTGATTAAAAAAAGCAGGTGCAAATCCTGCTCGGTTAGTGGAAAACCGAAAGCCAATAGGCAGGCGCGCGTTCGCGAGGACGGCGCTCAAGGGCCAGGCGGCATTCCGTAGCTTGAGTTCACATACAGGCGATATGATTGGCGACTCATCGAGTACACGAGGAAGCCAACCACAAATAATCATATCGTGATCGGTTGAACCGAGATGCGGAAAAATGTTTTCAATCATGACCCGGGGAGATCTTGTATAGTTCTTTGGAGGAAAGAAAGGAAATAGAGTAATCTATGACCGATACTATGCAAGAAGTCAGCAGAGTTCGTAGTACCAAACGGAAGTCGTACGAGAGAAATTTTTCTCTGCGCGCACCGATTGGGAAGGAACAAATTCAAAGAGATTCATTGAATCCGCATTATGTTGCTGGATTTATTGATGGCGAAGGATCCTTTTCAGTAAGTATTAACCAACACAGGACTCTTCGAAGCGGGATAGAAGTAAAGGCCGAGTTCGAAATTGAGCTTCGAGCCGATGATCGTGAAATTTTAGAGCGAATTGTGGTTACAATGGGCTGCGGGAAAATTTATGACTGCTCTTATGAGCGTTATGGATGGTATCCGCATGCCAAGTTGAAAATCACAAGCGCTCGCGAAATGGAAGAAATTTTTTTTCCTTTCATTGATCAATATCCGCTTCAAGCCAAGAAAGCGAAGTCGTATAAAATTTTTCGCGAGATCGTTCTGATGATTCGTCGGAAAGAACATCTTACGGAAGACGGCTTCGCGCGCATCCAACAAATGCGGAACGATTTGCGTCAGTTTGGCAAGAAGCATAACTTCAAAGCCGATTTTGACGCCTCTTTGGAAACCGCCAGGATACGGGAAAACCGTTCGTCCGGTGGTGTGAGGCAATGAAAATTGACCCCAATACCGCCCGTCAAGTCAAGAGAGTTGGTAATACCCGAAGGCCCGCAAGGGCCGAAGGTAGGATCAGCAATAGGGACTAAGTCGTAACAAGGCATCCGTAGCGGAAGCTGTGGATGGATCACCTCCTTTCTAGGGAGAAAGCGGCGCGCTTCTTTGAAGCGCGTCCATCTCCGGTCGAGGTGGGAGATTCCAATTGGATCTCTCATCACGAATAGACGCACGTTCCTGTCACATTTCTTAAGTGAATATCACGATTACCAAAGCCCCCGCAAGGGGCTTTTGACATTTCTAAGCAAACGTTGCTGGTCGAGGGCTTTTTCATTTAATTTTCTAAAACGTTTCTATCCGTTGCACCATTGCGTTATACTGAAGATATGCCCGTCGGTTCCAGCAATTTTTCAAAGACAACCAAAGTTTTGCTCATCATCTTAGTCCTGATGTTTGCGGTCTTTTTGAGTGCGGCTTATTTTGTCTACGGCTTTCGGATTTCTTATGCGCCGTCAACAAATGCGCCGCTGACGCAAGAAGGCATGAATACCGATGCCGCGGCCGTGCCGCCCGTCGCCGATCCCGCTCTTTCTTTTGTCCAACTTCCCGCCGGTTTTCGCATCAATACCTTTCTTGAGTTCGGCGGTTCTTTCATTTCCAATCCCGGACCCAATTCCGGCGCCCGGATGATGGCTTACAAGGACGGCGTTCTTTACATTTCTCTCACCAAACAAGGCAAAGTTATTGCCGCCAAAGGCGCGGACGGCGTCGGCCACGTCACCTCTGTTACAACTTTTATTGCCAATCAAAAAAATCCGCACGGCTTGGTTTGGAACGGGGAGTGGCTTTACATTGCGCTTGAAGATAAATTGATTCGCGTCAAAGACGCTGACCATAATTTGCAAGCTGACATGGATACTCTGCAAACCATCGCGCCGCTTCCTTCGGGCGGACATTTTACGCGCACCGTTTCTATCCATGACGGGCGCGCTTATGTTTCCGTAGGATCATCTTGTAATGTTTGCAATGAAAAGGATGCCGAGCGCGCCGCTGTCCTTGAATGCGATCTTGAACCGACTTCCTCCGGCGGTAAAGGCTGTGCGATTTTTGCCAAAGGTCTGCGCAACTCTGTTGGTATTGCTTGGCGCGGGGACGCGCTTTACGGCACGGACAACGGGCGCGATTTGCTGGGCAATAATCTGCCGCCAGAAGAAGTCAACATTATTGAACGCGGGCGCGATTACGGGTGGCCGAATTGTTATGGCAATAAAGTTCCGGATAAAAAATTTAACGCCGTCGCGTCTTGTGACAAAACCATCGCGCCGGTTGCCACCATGCCGGCGCACATTGCGCCCTTGGGTTTAAGATTTTTTGAACGCGGCGCGGGAAGCGTTTGGCCAAAAGAATATGCGAACAATCTTTTTGTTGCCAGTCACGGTTCATGGAACCGGACACCAGCCGATGGATACCGGATCTATCGGATAATTTTTGAAAATGGTCCACCGTCCACACTGGCCGAAGCCGCGGCTCACCCGTCAAAAACAGAAATTTTTGTCGATGGGTTTCTTTCCAATGCTGGTCTTGTTCGCGGTCGGCCGGTGGATATTTTATTCGTCGGCGATTCCATGTTTGTGTCTGATGACAATCAAAATAAAATTTACCGGATTTTTTTTGGCGGAAAGTAGTATTGCTAAAAATGTAAACACACCTATCTGTGAGACATGGGTTTGCGCCACCTTAATGTCGGAATTGATAAGGCGGCTGGACCCGTGTCGAACAGATAGGTGTGTTTCATTTTACAAACCGAAATTTTCGCTAAACAAAAATCCGTCGCCCGAAGGCAGACGGATTTTTGATAACTCACTCGGTGATTCTTTTGGAAGTGAGCGCCCGTTTAACCGGAGGGCGCATCGTGTCCGAAATGGTCGGAGCCGCCTACGGGCGACTGATTACCAATTGCCGCCACCACCACCGCCGCCGTAACCGCCACGGCCACCACCACCGCGACCGCCACGATCGCCGCCTCCGAAATCGGAGCGCGGCTTTGGCGGACGGGCTTTGTCAACCTTGATGGAGCGGCCCATGTGGTCCGCGTTGTTCAAGGCATTCATGGCGGCGTCAGCTTCAGCGACTGATCCCATCGTGACAAAGGCAAAGCCCTTGTTCGGCGGGAGATACAAGTCAGAAACGGTCCCGTGTTGCGAGAACAGGTCCCGGATTGACGCTTCGTCGGCCTGATAAGACAGGTTTCCGACGAAAAGTTTGGCTGGATTCTGGTCCATAGATGCATTAAATGAGTAATAAGGCACCTCTCTACCTTTTCGCTTACTCATTTATGCACCGACATAAATGATTACACGATACGATAAATTGGCGAAAAATAGTGTAGCACGATTGAGCAAAAACTGTCAAATTCAAAAAATTCAAAAAAGCTGGGCCGAATAATTTGATATTTCCTAACTGGTGGGCAGCACAAGAGTCGAACTTGTGACCTCCACAATGTCAATGTGGCGCTCTAACCAACTGAGCTAGCTGCCCAAGATTAAGTAGACCGTCAATAATCGCGTAAAAAATCTTGAAAGATTGTATCACTAATTTTAAATAATGCAAAATCACCAAAGGCCATGCTTTTTGGGCGGCCTACTACTATTTTCTGAAAGTCAGATTATGGTGGGCGACTCTGGAATCGAACCAGAGACCTCGTCATTATCAGTGACGCGCTCTAACCAACTGAGCTAGTCGCCCAACGAATGAGTGCAGAACAAATGCCGGGTTTTTCTCGCCCCAACTCTACCACATCATATCACCTTTGAAAAGGGCTTGCTATAATACGTTGGCGCTGTTTTTAGAGGCGATTTATGAAGCAACATCAAACCAAATCCGAACGTCGGGAAACGCGCCAAAGGAAATCGCGATACAGTCAGAAAGGCGCCACCAAAGCCGCCCAAAAGACGCGATTGGAAACAACCCGCGGTTACGTCGGCTCGGCCAAAAAATTGATCAAACGTCCGCGCTTGACTTTTGCCGGAACCCGCGTATAATATTGTTACTTTGTCGTCAGATAATACCAGTCTGCCGTAATTCTGAAGTAAATTCTTATGACCCCGGAAGCCCAGAGACGTTTAATCGCGGTGCGCGAGTTTCTCAAAGTCATTATTATGGCCGCCATCATCATTGTTGGCGTGCGTTATTTTTTGTTCAAACCGTTCGTGGTGCGCGGCGCCAGCATGGAGCCGAATTTTTTTGAAAAAGAATATCTGATCATTGATGAAATCAGTTATCGCTTTCGTGACCCGTTACGTGGCGACATCGTGGTATTCCGCGCTCCAAACACGCAGGAGTATTTTTTGAAACGGATCATCGCTCTACCCGGTGAACGGGTGAAAGTCGGGAATGGAAAGGTCTTTATTTACAACCAAGAACTCCCGCAGGGAAAACAATTGGATGAGTCGGTGTATTTGCCGACGGAAACGGGCACGCAGGGCGACGTTGATTTGCAACTGAATGAAGATCAGTATTTTGTTTTGGGCGATCATCGGCAAGTAAGTTTTGATTCTCGCCGTTTCGGCGCCATTCATCGCGATGATTTAGTCGGCCGGGCTTGGGTCAGGGGACTGCCGTTAAACAGAATCAGCCGCTTCACCGCTCCTCAATATGGCCTTTAATCACCCTATGAAGAAACCGGAAGCCCCTAAGGAACCCTATAAATCCACCAAAAAAACGCCGCAACTTTTGCGCGGGATGAGAGACACTTTGCCCAAAGATGACAAGTATTGGCGGGCGGTTTATGGGAAAGCCCAAGAACTGGCGGACGCTTATGGTTTTGGTCGCATTGATACGCCAATTTTGGAAGAGGCCTCGCTTTTCACTCGCGCTGTCGGCAGGCAGACGGACATCGTGGAAAAAGAAATGTACGTTTTTGAAGATAAGGACGGTGAAAAAATTTCTTTGCGGCCGGAAGCAACCGCGTCCGTGGTGCGTGCTTACATTCAGCACGGAATGTTGAATCTGCCCCAGCCGGTAAAACTTTGGTATTGGGGGCCAATGTTTCGCCACGATCGTCCGCAAGCCGGGCGTTTCCGTCAATTCACGCAGGCCGGTTATGAAATTATCGGCGATGACTCGCCGGTGGCGGATGCGCAAGTTATTTTGGTGGCCTACAAATTTTATACGGAGCTCGGCCTGCCCGTGAACGTGCAATTGAATTCCATCGGCACAGCGGAAGATCGCACGCGGTATAAGGTGGAGCTCGTGAATTATTATCGCGCCAACCGAAGCAAACTTTGCGACAATTGCAAAGTGCGGCTGGTGAAGAACCCCATGCGTCTTCTTGATTGCAAAGAAGAGGGTTGTCAACCCATTAAGGAAAACGCGCCGCGGATTTTGGAATTTTTGGCGGAAGAATCCCGGAAACATTTTATGAGTTTGTTGGAATATCTGGATGAGCTTAGTATTCCGTATTTTTTGAATCACACGCTGGTCCGCGGGCTTGATTATTACACCAAAACCGTTTTTGAAATCTGGCCGGAGCCGTTTACGCCTAAAGCGGAACCAGTGGCGCCGGTTGATGCCGGGCCGGGCGCTGTTTTGTCCGTCAGCGGCGCCGTGGCGGATGAGACGCCAATCGTGATCAAAGAAAAAGAACCAAAGGAAGCGGAAGAGGCAAAAATGCCGGCGCAAGTCGCGCTTTGCGGCGGCGGGCGGTATGATCTGTTGGTTGAAGAATTGGGCGGTCGGCCAACGCCGGCCTGCGGCGTGGCGCCGGGAATTGAACGCGCCGTTCAACAGTTGCGAATGCGTCAGCTTGCCGTTCCGGAAATTAATAAACACGAACTTTTTGTGGCGCAATTAGGCGAGCTAGCCAAGCGCAAGGCCTTGGTGCTTTTTGAAATGCTGCGTTTGGAAAAAATTCCGGCGGCCGAGGCCTTTTCCAAGGGCTCTTTGAAGTTTCAATTGGAAGCCGCCAATGAGAAAAAAATTCCTTACGCCCTGATCATCGGGCAAAAAGAAGTGATTGACAAGACCGTTATTATTAGAGATATGGACTCCGGCATTCAAGAGACCGTTGATTTTCAGAAAGTTGTCAGTGCCGTTAAGCGGAAAATTGGAAGAGAGTAAAAAGGTGTCACTTCTAAAGGGGTCAATTCTAAATTAGAAGTGGCACCTTTAGAAGTGACACCTCATCCATTTGACCTCTCTCCCCATTTTTGATACATTTTGTGCAGGGGATTTTTACTCATTTCCATCAAAAGAAAGGCAGGTGACATTGTGGCCATCGTGAAACGAAGAAAAGGGGAGAGCTTTGACGGTTTTATGCGTCGTTTTCGCAAACGCATTCAGGAATCCGGCAAAGTGCTCCAAGCCAAAAAAGTGCAGTTTCGTCGGCCGGAAAAATCCAAGAATTTACTGCGGCAATCCGCGCTCGTGCGTCTAGCCAAGAGGGAACAGCGCGCTTACTTGATGAAAGTCGGAAAATTCCGTGAAGATGAGGAAGAGCCGCGCCGAAAGTTTTAGACCTATGTCTCTGAAGGATGACATTGAAAAACAATTCATGGTCAGTTTCAAAGCCCGCGATGACGCAAAGATTGGGACTTTGCGTCTGCTCAAGTCCGCTGTGAAAAACGCGGAGATTGAGGCCCGGCGCCTTCTCACTGATGAAGAAGTCGTTGCCGTCGTCAGGCGGCAGGTGAAACAGTTGACGGATGCTTTGGCAGATTATGAAAAAGGCGGCCGGGCCGACTTTGTGGGAAAAACCAAAGTTGAGCAAGCAGTTCTGAAAGTATTCTTGCCGCCGTCAATGGATCCAGCGGCTTTGGAGAAAATCGTGCGGGACACGGCGGCGGAAACTGGCGCCACCTCCATGAAGGACGCCGGTAAAGTGATTGGAATGGTAATGAAAAAAGTCAGTGGCGCCGCTGACGGCAACACGGTTAAAGCCGTTTTGGCAAAAATATTGCCGACCGGATAACCGGAAAATCGTCAAACGTTGGAAAGCAATCGTGCACTTAAACATCATGCGTATTCTTCGAAGGGAAACTATGCTGAATTCGGAGAAAGGAAAGACCGCCAAAACGGTGGCTGTGTTAGCCGTGGCGGTTTTTCTTTTGGTCGGATTTTTCACGATTTTTTCCAGCCCGACCCTGGTGCGCGCCCAAGCCACGGAACTTGAGCAAGTTGGCGCGCAAAGCGGACTCGGCACCACGGATATCCGCATCATTATCGCCCGGATCATCCGCATCGTTCTTTCACTTTTGGGCATCATTGCTTTGGTCATCACTCTTTACGGCGGATTCATGTGGATGACTTCGGCCGGCAATGCGGAAAAAATTGACACCGCCAAAAAAATTCTGATCAACGGGGTGATCGGACTGGTGATTATTCTTTCGGCCTTTGCCATCACCCAATTTATTTTGTCCCGCCTCGCCGCGGCCACCGGCACGGCTCCGGAAGTTCTGGGACTGGGCGGCGAGGGACCGGATCTCTCCAGCTTTAACGGTCATTCGGCGCTTGGCACCGTCATCAGCGATCATTATCCGGCTCGCGGCGCCGTGAACATTCCGCGCAACACCAAGATCATCATCACTTTCAAACCAAAAATAAAATTAGCGTCATTGATTGAAGACACCAACGGCGACGGTAAACTTGGCGTGCCGGTGGAAAAAAACGGCGCGTTGGTTTATGACAAAATCAACACCAAGACCTTTGAACTTTTTGCGAAGCCGGAAGCCGGCGCGGAAAAACAATTATTGACCGACGTGAACGTCATCACCACTGATGATGAGAAAGATCCAAACTTCAAGCGCATTTTTGTCTTTGATCCGGTGCCGCTTTTGGGTTCAACCGTCAAGAACACGGCTTACGCGGCGCACTTAACCTCCGCCTTACAATTGGATTCCGGCGCTTCGGCTTTTGGCGGCACGGCATCTGATTACGATTGGGATTTTGAAGTTAGCACCAATTCGGACAACACGCCGCCGCAAGTTACGGGCGTTCAGCCGATTCCGGACGCCACGGAACCGCGCAATGTTATCGTGCAGGTGAGTTTCAACGAACCGGTGGATCCTTTTTCCGCCGCCGGCACAATTAAAAAAGGTGATCTCAAATCATTTGCCAACGCCGTTCTGACGGAAAATAATAACGCCGTTGTCGTGGGCGTCTGGAAAATCAGCAATGATTATCGCACGATTGAATTCACGTCCAACGAGAAGTGCGGACAAAACGCTTGCGGCGCCGATATTTTTTGTCTGCCAGCCAGCAATACTTTCCGTTTGGAAGTCAAAGCCGCGGATTTGGAAGTTCCGAATGAACCGCTCGGACGTTTTCACACTGACGGCTATTTTGGTTATCACGGAATCGTGGACGTGGCCGGAAATTCTTTGGACGGCGGCGGCATTAAAGGCGCGGGCAAAAACGGCGTGGCCAATGGGCCGCCGGATGATAATTTTTCTATGACTTTTTCCACCACGGCCGAAGTGAAAATTTCTCCGCCGGTAATTCTGGCGGTTCAACCCGTCCCGGGCGCCAGCGGCGGCCAGGTGAACGCCAAGGATCCGATTACCGTGCAGTGGTCAAGTCCGATGTCTTATTCTTCCTTTGACGGCATCACTTTGGACGCCACACCGGCCAAAGCCGCGGTGGGTTTTTGGCGCACAGCGGAAGAAAAAGAAGTCAGCGGTGGAAAAGGCACACTGCTTTCCTTGAATCATTCAACTTTTGCGCCAAAATCCACCTACATCCCCAGTTTGCCGTCCAGCGTTACGGATTTGTATCAAAACTGCTTCTTACCATCCGCCGGTCCGGGTTGCACCGGCACGCCGCCAGCCGGACAGAATACTTGTTGCAACGGCAGTTGGTCAAGCGGGTGTGATTTGGTGAAGTGAAGTCAGTGACAGCCGGACATAGTGACAACAAACAAGATGAATAGAATAAATATAACAGAGAACAAAGAACAGAGAACACTGCATGGTCAAAAAAACCGTGCCGTGCAAAAGTCGTTCTTGATTGGAGAACACGATTTTTGCACGGCACGGTTTTTTTGCGCACTGTTCTTGGTTTTTAGTTTTTCTTTTTTTATTTTGTTCTCCGCGCCACCGGTTCATGCTCAAGTTGAAACCGGTCTCACGGAACTCGCGCAAGCCAACACTGGTCTGGCCACCACGGACATTCGTTTGATTATCGCGCGGATAATCCGCATTGTGCTGTCGCTTCTTGGCGTCATTGCCATTGGCATTGTGCTTTACGGCGGTTTTGCCTGGATGACGGCGGCCGGCAGTGAAGAAAAAATCGGTACGGCCAAAAAAATTCTGACTAACGGCGCGATTGGACTGGTCATTGTGCTTTCGGCTTTTGCCATCACCCAATTTGTTTTGACCAGTTTGCAAACCGCCACCGGCACGCAGATTCCGGGCGAGGCCGCTGTCGGCGGCGGGGGACTGGGCGGCGCGGGCGGCGGCGGCGGCGGATTTGGAAAAACATTTGTCCTCAAAAAAATAACGCCCACCGGAACAGTTGGCATCAGGAACGTCAAAGTTCGTTTGGGTTTCAGCAAAGACATTCAACCGGACAGTGTCGGAAAAAATATTACCATCACCTCCGGCGGTCAACCCGTGCCGGTGGCGCAGTTGGTTCAGGGAAGTGAAATCACTTTAACGCCGGACGAATTCTGCGAGTCGCCCAACCAAAATATCCACTGCTTCCGTCCGGGCGGGACATTCAACCTGCAAGTGGCCGGCACGCTGAAAGCGGCTGACGGCTCTTCCTTATCGTGCTCAACCGGTAATCCTTGCCAAGGAACTTTTACCGTTGGCATGTTGATTGATGCTACCGCGCCAAACGCGGCTATCACAACGCCTGACAACAATGAATCAATCGCGATTGGCGCGCCATTGGATTGGCGGGCCACAGTCAATGATGACAGCGGTATTGCCAAAGTGGAATTTATCGCTGATGGCGCGGTTATTGATTCCGTCTACGGAAAATCCGGCGAGGTCGGAACGGTCAACTGGTTAACGGACGCGCTGGCGCCAAAATCAACGCATAAATTGGAAGTCCGCGCTTATGATCTTGATGATCACGATGTCACATCCGCGGCTGTCGGCGTCATCGCCCGCGCGCCGCATTGCTTTGACGGCAAACAAACACCGTCCACAGATGAAACCGGCGTAGATTGTTCGCTTGCGGGCGGGGATTGCGGTTTGTGCGCTGGCGCTAACTGTCAGCAGTCAGCCGATTGCGGAAGCGGGCTTTGCGAGAACGGGACGTGCGTGGAGTTGCCAAAAATTACCGGTGTGACGCCAAAGGACGGCGCCGCCGGAACGGTCATCACTATCACCGGCGTCAATTTTGGCGTGAACGCCGGTACGGTGAAATTTTTGGGCGATCCGAATGATCAAACTGATGACGTGGCGGCGCCTTATGCCACTTGCGGCTACGGCGCTTTTGTTCCGTGGACAACCAATAAAATTTTTGTTATCGCGCCAGCCACCGCCAAAAACGGTCCGCTGGAAGTAAAAACCGACAAAGGCACGGATAGAACTAACGACGATTACGGCCCGTTCTTCTCCGGCGTCTTCACTTTGAGCAATGTGGTGCGGCCATCTGTTTGCGCTGTTGTGCCCGAGCACGGCGTGGCCAATGAAACGCCGGTGACCATTTACGGCGCCGGCTTTGGCGCCAAGCAGGACAAAAGCAATCTCCTCTTTGGCGGCAATTCCGCCGCGTCCGTCACTTGGTCGGACACAGTTCTTTCCGCCACGATTCCCAATCTCTCGGCTGGCGCCACCAATGTTTTTGTCAAAGTGGCGGCGGAAAGTAACGGCGTGCCTTTCATTGTGGAAGCGCCGAATCTTGGCACGGCCCCAACTATCCAAACACTTTCACCAAATGTCGGACCGCCGGGGCAATATCTTACCGTTACCGGCGCCGGTTTTGGAATGTATAAAAATAAAGCTTACTTTATTCCGCTCGCCGCCGACGGCGCGGAAGGGACGCCGGTCCTCGCTGATTTAATCTTTCCGGACGGATGCAAAAATACTTGGGCTGACACCAAACTTATTTTGAAAGCGCCAAAGGCGAACGCCGGAGAATATCTCGTGCAAGTTTTTTCTTCTTCCGCCAAAGACGGAAGCAATAAAGTTAAATTCCAAGTGACGGACGGCGCGGCCGGACCGGGGCTTTGTTCCATCGTGCCGGACAACGGCCCGGCCAGCGGCGCCTATCCGGTAATACTCTATGGGGAAAATTTTGGGTCGCAAGGGTCCGTCCGCTTTACCGGCACGGCCGGAACATCGGAGCTGGGCGGGCTCGCAACCGGCGCGTATAAAGACAAACAAATCAGCACCGCTGTTCCGGCCGGTACCATCTCCGGCGCCGTGCGCGTTTTTGAAGATGCCAAAGCTCCGGCCGGTTCAACTTATAGCGCCGCTTTCTGTGATCAAAACCCGTCCATCTGTTCAAACAGCGTAAATTTCTTGGTGCAGGATTGTAACGCCGCCCCCCAGGCCTGCGCCAAAGGAACAACTTGTTGTCCGGCCGGTTTTTGCGGGGAGACCTGCAGTCCACCGGCCAAAACATCCTCTTACACCTGGGCTTTCACCACCAGCGGAGAAATAGACCCGGAACTTTTCCCGCCGAAAGTTGTGGAAGAATGTGACCAAACCGGTGGCGGAAAAACTTTCCCCTCGCCCTCGCCGTCAACCAAGTGGCCGGATGGGACTTCGGTCTGCAGTAATTTTCAAATGGGCGTCAAGTTTAACATTCCCGTTGATCCGGCAACGCTGACCGTGAATCAAGGCGCGTTGAGCACAATTCTGGTTGAGAAATGTGTTGGCACGGCCGAAGCCACGTGCGCCGCCGTTGATCCCGCGCCGGTCAAACTCAAAGATTTGGAATATCTGCCGGTTTTGAAAGACAAGCAAAGCGGATTTAATGTTTTGCCGGCCGAACCGCTTTCCGGTCAGACCTACTATCGCGTTACTTTGGGAACCGGCATTAAGGGTTTGAACAATCAGATGAATATGGCGCATACGGACTCCTGCGGCGGGAACCTTAACGGCGCGTACTGTTTCCTTTTCCAAACAAACGCCGACAATCAGCCGTGCAAAGTCGGATCCGTGATTGTTGAACCGGCGGAAATGACGGTTGACAAACTCGGTGTCATTAAAGACCCGTCCAATTCTTCGGCGGCTTTGTTTTATCGCGCCACGCCTTTGGCTGAAGGCAAGCCCTGCATTCAACTCAATCCCAAACTTTTTAATTGGGATTGGCGTCCGGCATTGGAGACGGATTCCGGATATGGGAATGCGCAAATTGATTTTATCGCTGGCACGGAATCGGCATACAAACAGCAAGTGCTCGCCAAGAAAAAAACGGATGAGAATAAACCGGTGAGCATCAGCGCCAAAGAAATGGCTTCGCAAAAACTCGGCAAGGGTTTGCTCACCATCAAACCGGTGAAACCCGCCGTGCTGGAACAGTGTGATGCCAAAATTCAAAGTCCAACGCCGTGGGACGGCCGCACCGGTGGCGCCAATGTTTGCGTGAACGCGGCGGTAAAGATGGGGTCGGTGGAAGGGGAGCTCACCGCCAGCGCCCAAAATGATGATCTTGATTTGGCGCTCTTTGAACCGGCGGCAAGCTTGGTCAAGAACTCAACGTATCGCGTGCTGGTTTCCACCAACGTGAAGAGCGCCGCCAATGAATCAATGCCGGAAAATAAAAATTGCGGCGTTGGTTTGGCTTATTGTTTCAATTTCAAAACCCGCGATTCAGACGAAAAATGCGCTGTCACTTCCGTGAACGTGACACCATCATCCATCACGGCGGTTACTTACGGCCGGATAAAAAATCAGGATGGAACTGATGTTGATTTTCTTGGCAATCCGCATCCGGATGATCCTTGCATTGTTCTTAATCCGCAAGATTATACCTGGAAATGGCTGGTGGATGCGGCCCATGAGTTGAACGTCAAACTCGCTGATGCGGCGACGGCTGAAAAAAAACAAGTTGATGCTCTGAAGTCAACGGGGCCATCCAGCCCGGCCAAAGTTACGGCCACGGTGCAAAATATTGCCGGTGAGAGTCAGGTGACCGTGGCCATTCCCAATCCGCAAGTCATTGCCTACGCTCCCAACTGCGCGGCCGCTTGTGTGAACGCTAAAATCAGCGCCACCGTGAATCAAGCAATGAACGCCGCATCCGTCACTCCCGGGAACGTTCGGCTCTATACATGCGATGACGAAGGATGTCTCGTGCCTTTGGATGACGCCGCCCACCGCGTGGACGCAACCGTCAGTGCTTTGGAAATAGAATCAGCGCAGAAAACCAAAATCACGGAAATAGAAATTAAACCCGTTAATGGTCTCAAGAAAAATACATACTACCGCGCGGCGCTTTTTGGCGGCGACACGGGCGTGACTTCCGCCAACTTGGCGCCGCTTTCCGGAATGAATTATCCGCTGGACGCGCCCACGGCGTTTTCTTGGAAATTCAAAACCAAAGATGATGACAAACTTTGCGCGATTGACAAAGTGGACGTTCAGCCGTTGTCTTTCGTCACTTCAAAGATCGGCGTCGTGCAAAAATTTGCGGCCAAGGCCTATGCCGCTAAAGATTCTTGTTCGCCGCAGGCTGGCCAGGAACTTAGGGCCACGGATTACAATTGGAGCTGGAATTCCACGGATGCGGAAGTGGCTTTGCTTTTCTCCGGCGGCACGCCGCCGGTTTACGGCCAGCCGCTTGATGTCCTGCCCGTGGCCGGTGGGGCTTGCACCAGTATCTGCACCAATCTTGGTTCCACGGCGTTTCCAGCCACTTGCGGCAATAATAAAGTGGAGCTTGGTGAAGATTGCGACGACGGCAATTTAATTAACGGCGACGGGTGCGGTAAATCGTGTTTGGCGGAAGGGGCGTATGTAATTAAGGATGCGGACGGAAAAATCACGGCTGAATCTCTCTGCGGCAATAAGAAAGTGGAATTTTCCCATAACCTTGCCAAATACGGCGGGGAACAATGCGACGGCACACCCGGCTGTACGGATAAATGTCTCTTGTCCGGTTCCGGCACAACCACTTCCACGGCCGCCGTGGCCGGTGTGGTTTGCGGCAATGGAGATATTGGCCCGGGCGAGGCCTGTGATGATAAAAATTTAATTAGCAACGACGGTTGTTCCACCTCTTGTTTGCGTGAAGGGTCGGCGCCGCACGACGCCGTTTGCGGCAATGGAGAAATTGAGTCGGGCGAAGATTGCGATGACAACAACACCAAAATCGGCGACGGTTGCAACGCTGGTTGTTTGGCGGAAGGTTCGTTCGTGCAGAAGGATTCCGTTGGAAAAATCTTGAGCAAATCAACTTGCGGCAACGGCAAAGTGGAATATCCGAACAAAAGAATAAACGAAGGTGGAGAACAATGCGACGGCGGCGCGGGCTGTACGCCCCAGTGTCTCTTTGGCGGTTCCGTAAACGGCGCCATTTGCGGGAACGGCGTCCGGGAAACCGGCGAAACCTGTGAAGCCCAAACCGGCGCCGACAGTTTGACTGATCCGGTGCAGTATTTTTACGCCAAAGGAAACGGCAAATTGCTGGACGGCGCACAGAGTTCCTTCATCAAAGCGCTGGCGGAGTTAAAAGAAGGAAGCGCCACCTTTAAGATTCAATGCGGGTTTACCAATGACGCTGATTGCGCCGCCGCCTTTGGCGTGGATAACAAAACTTGTTGCAGTCCCCATCCGAAAATTATTCCTTCTTCGGCCGCGCCCTCCGGTCCGGGAGCTTGCCGCAATCCGGCCATTACTTTTGCCTTTGACCGTAAGCTTGATCCCTCCACGCTTTCCGGCAATGTATATCTCGCCAAAGTTCTGGATGATCCGTCCGTTTGCGCCGCCAATAATTGGCCGGTGCTTCGTTCTTTCGGTGATCCGTTGAGATATTCGTGCGCGCTTCCGGATATAATCGGCTCGGCGGTGGTGACGGATAGCGGCCATGGTTCCATCGTGACTTTGCCCGTCAATAAAGTTCTTGACCCCGGCAAAGATTACGCCACGCAATATGAATTTTTTGTCTATGGCGTCAAGGACGGGAAGAAAGGCGTTACCGGTCTGGACGGTGTTTCCATTACCAACGCGTCGGGTGCGCCCTCGGCGTCTTGGGCATTTTGGACTGGAGAAAATATCTGTGCATTAAATAAAGTCACGATTGATCCGAAGGCGTCCACCCTGACCAAAGCCGGTGCGCAGATTACTCTGAAAGCCGTTGCCGATTCCACGCATGGCGGCGTCCAGCAGGAAATAAGCGGCATTCCCAATGTGTATGATTGGAAATGGCAATGGGGAGGGAACAGTGACAGCGTCAAATTGGCAGGCGGCGCCGACAGTCAAGCCGCCATTGTTGAGGCGTTAAATAAAAACGGGGTGGCGCAAATTAATGTGCAAGCCGTTATTTCCGCGGACAACATTTCCGCCGTGTCAACTGTGGGAAAAACCGTGAGCGGCGCCGGGACGGTGCAAGTGCAACTTTGCGAACATCCGTGGCAAGGCCTTCCCGAGCAGGTCGTCAGCAAATATGATTTTGCTCTTTGGTATTGTAAGGACGGCGGGAACGGCGCACTGTCCGAGATGACATGGAATGAGATCCCGGGTTATGATGAGGCCGGTGTGCCGACCACCGGCGATCCGGAGACGCTGGACATTTATCAATTGCAAAATCCGCTGATCAATTCCGCGACCGGCCAGAAGGATTCCATTGCTATCCGCATTTTTAAAAATCCCGGCCATCTTTCAGCGTTGGACTGGTATCACAGCAAAAATTTTCAAGGGACGCCAACGGAACTCAAAATCGGCGGTTATCGCGCCGTGCGGGACGGCAACACCATTTTTGTGGATTTTGCCAATGTGAGCGGCCACACAATTTACACCAACATTATGGCCGTGGCGCTTTCTTCCGCCGCCGGCGCCGAGGCGACGGAAATTTTTGAGCAGGTCTTGAAAAATATCCGCTTCAACATTTCCTTGGACGGTAAAAGCAGTGGCGTCTGTGAAAAAAATACGCTCAAAAATTGCGGCGCCGATTATGAATGTGATGCGGGCGCCGTTGTCGGCGTGTGTCTGTCATCGCGGTCAAAAGTTGCCCGCGATACCATCCGTCTTGAAGATTTTGTGAATATCAGCAATCTTTTGGGGAAAGCCAAACTTGGCGGATCCTATCCGCTTTTGGCCGCCGGTTCCTTCATTCCGGGTTATGCCGTCAGCAAATGGAACGCTTGGATAACTTTGGGTAACGCCCTCGGACAGGCCTTGCCAACGGATCCGCTGAATGTCTTTAATCAGTGTCCGGCCGGATATGACAGCAACACTTGCTGGAATGCCGCCAGCGCGGATTTTGTCTGCCCGAGCGGTTCACATGTTTATGTTTATCGCGTTAATTCGGCTGGGTATCAGTTGGCTTCGGATTTTGAATTTAAGGACGCGGCGTTTCCCGGCTTGCCGCTTCAATACACTACTAATAATGTTTGCGTAAAAAATATGGTGGCGGGTGCGGGCGGGTGCGGCGACGGCAAAATAAGCCCGAATGAAGAGTGCGACGGTGTATTGGATCAAGGCATTTGGCACGGCTATGACGTGTCCGTGGCCTGCACCAAAGACGGTGTGCCCGGCGCCAAAACCGCGCCTTGCAACAAGGATTGCTCCCAACCGGATTTCACCAATGTCTCCTGCGTTACCGGGCCGCCAACGTGCGGCAATGGCTCCGTGGATTACGGTGAACTTTGCGACGACGGTTTGCAAAACGGCTCTTACAATTCCTGCAACAAAACCTGCAACGGTTTTTCCGCGTTAGGGTATTGCGGAGACAAAATTATCCACGATGCCAAAAAAGACGCTTTGGGTGATGTGCTTCCCGGACACGGCGTTAATTTTGGCGAGACCTGCGATTTGGGACAGCGGTGTTCC
This sequence comes from Candidatus Magasanikiibacteriota bacterium, assembly GCA_015661005.1. GTDB lineage: Bacteria > Patescibacteriota > Patescibacteriia > Magasanikbacterales > JACTTX01 > JACTTX01. The sequence goes on along the minus strand of JACTTX010000014.1, from coordinate 25,884 downwards.
AATAACTCTAAGCAATCGTGCGGTAAAGATGACGATTGTTTAATTTACAAAAACGACGGCTCTCTGGCGGGGAATAGCGGACCATGCGTCTCAATGAACATCTTTGGCACAAACGCCATTGATTCCTGTCGTTATGACTGCAAAGGGCCCGGTCCTTTTTGCGGTAATGGCGCGGTGGAAGGGATTTTTGAACAATGTGACGGACCGGTCGTTTGCGCTACCACTGACGGAAAATACGGCCTTCAAAAATGCACGAGCTTCTGTTCGTGGGCCTCTACGGATGATAATGGCCAACCGATCTGCGAAGAAATTCCTCCACAAAAAACGGCGCCTATTCCCACCTGCGGCGACGGCAAACTTGATTCCAACCTTGGCGAACAATGCGATAATGGCGTGGCTAATGGCACGCCTTGCTCCCCGCCTTACGGCAAGGAGCAATCGTGCTCATATTGTTCCAAAGATTTCTGCAAGCTGGTTTATTTAAGCGGCGGATATTGCGACGATGGAAAAAAGAACGGCAACGAGCAATGCGATGTGCAGGATTATGGTTGTTCAAGCGGAACGGATTATGTGGAGGCCGCCTGCGACTCAAAATGCAAACTATCTTCTTTTGAAGAGGCCTTCCCGAATTTTTGCAAACAGTGTCAGACCGCAAAAGGGGCAAATTATATTCTCGGCGCCGTCATTGATAATGAGTTGGGTTGGCTCCCGGGAGATGAAACCGTTGCCTTGTCTTACAAAAATAAACCGGTCCTAAGTTTAAAAACCGATTCGCGTCCATTACTCGGCCTCGATTTAAAGCCTCAATATGAGAGCTCGTTTGATTTTAAAGATTTGGCCGATGACTCCGCTTGCACACCTTGGCGCCTTGTTATCAAGCCGGTCAAACCGTTAGATGTTTCTTATAAGGTGATGGAATTGGATGTTGATTCTTCTTCTCCTCCTCCACAGGTTGGACCTTTTGTAACATTGTTACTGCCGGAAAAAAATTGGATAATGACGCCAATCCTTCCAAAAAATTGGTTGCGGATTGTGGTTGAATGGGACGCATCCTCGCCGCTTAATAATAGTTTTGAGATGCGGGCGTTTGCCGAGACCTTGGACGTCAATCATGTGCGGGTTTCATGGAATGGCCTTAATGAACAAACCTCCAATATCGTGGACACCGAAAAATGCCGTGGCTGGGACGGAAACGGCAATGTCGGTGCCTCGATTATTGATCAATACGTTCGTTCACGATGCACCGATAGATATCCGTATATTGAGGCATGGAAATTTACCAAGAATGATGAAAAGGGAGTAACGATTCCAAAATATACACGGTTAGTTACGACTGTGGCCCCGCCAAATGTGGGTGGTTTACCCGTATCATTTAAGTTTTATTTGCGCATCGCAAAAACTAACATTAATGTCGCGGCGCGGGACATACGTGATTTTAAACCGAAAGTTACTGTGTATCAACCTGCAGTAAATGGTATAATTAAAGCCGTTCAGGAGTTTACAACGCCGAACAATTACAGTTCCGGCGCAACGCCGCCCGGCTATTGGTATTTATTTGATTATAATTCCCAAAGCGGTTTCAACGGAATTTTTAATGTGAAAAATACCTTTACCGTCAACGAACCATAAAAAATAAATCATAAAAATATGTTTGACGAACCAAAAGATCCCTTTGAAAGTGTGGAGCCGGTGGAACCGACCGCGGCGCCGTCCGGCGGGGCGCCGCCTGCCGGTCTAACGGCGGAACCGATTGTCAAGGGCCCATCGGCCATTGAAGCGGGGAAGTTGAAGCCGCTTTCGCCGACCTCGCCGGAGTTGGCGCCAGCGGGCCCGGAAGAGGAGTATGAAGTTAAAGCGTCATTTTTCGGGAGCAAGATTTTTATTGCCATTGTGGTCATAATTGTTTTGGCCGCGATTGGCGCTATTGTTTGGTGGTTTTTGGTGGGCGGGAAAAATGTTTCTCCGGCCGGAAAAACTTCAAGTTCGCCGGTCGCGCCGTCTGCCACGTCGGCCGTCGGCACGCCAGCGCCACCGGCCAAAACTTTGGAAGAAATTTTGCAAGGTCAAGCGCCCGGGGCGCAGGCCGCGCCGCCCGGGAGTTTGCCGATTGCCTCACCGCCAAATGAAACCTCTGTTCCGGCATCTGCTTCCGCTCCAGCATCCGTCGTTACTCCGGCTCCAATCGCGCCCACTGTTTCCTCCGCGCCAACTGATGCCGACGGCGACGGTTTAAACAACGCGGAAGAGTTGGCGCTAAAAACCGATCCCAATAATCCGGACTCGGACGCAGACGGTTTGACTGATGGTTCCGAGGTGAAAATTTGGAAAACGGATCCGTTGAATCCGGACACTGATGGCGATGATTTCAAAGACGGGCAAGAGGTCAAAGCCGGTTATGATCCGAATGCGGTTGGTAAAAAGTTGTTTGAGGTTCCGGCGCAATAGGCTACAAATGGCGTTCTTGTCTTATGTTGATAGTTACCGGCAAATGGCGTTCTTGTTCTAAGCAACACGACATTTGCTGGTAACTATCAACAATACACGCCATTTGCGCATTACTATCGCGAACAAATTGATACACCACCAGCGCATAATTTATGTTTGATAAAAAACCACACACGGTTATTGACCAACCGGAACAACCGGCAGGTGAACCGATTACCGTCCACACCATTCCGCCGGATTTTTACGGCGGACGTTCGCCGTTGGAACCCGTGATTGAAACCGGACCGGCCAAAGCGGCGCCATCGCGCGCTGTTGTTGGCGCGGCGCCGTCTATTCCCGGGCAGGTGACAAAAATCGCGCCAAGCAAACCGGCGGCCGGAGCGGCTTTTTTTGCCAGCCACAAAAAATTAATTTTGATTGGCGGTATTGCCTTTTTGGTTGTTTTCATGGGCGGAGCGTCTTGGTACGTCATTGTTTCCTCGCGCCCGCCAACGCCCCCGCCTCTGCCGCGACCGGCGGGGGCGCCCGCGCCGGTTGCCGAAGTACCGTCAGCGCCAACAGAAGAAGTTCCTCCGCCGGAAGCGCCGCCGCCGGTTAAACCCGCGCCAACGCCTCTGATTTTGCCGACCACTCTGCCAAGCACGCCGGATTTTGATCGCGATAATCTGACGGACGCGGAAGAAGCGTTGCTCGGCACGGACGTGGCCAAGCCGGACACGGATGATGACACTTATGATGACGCCGTTGAGCTCGCCAATCTTTATAATCCGCGGGCTGAAGCGCCGCAAAAATTAAAGGACTCGGGATTGGTGCGGCAATATGTGAATCCGACTTTCCGCTACGCCGTTTATTATCCGGAATCGTGGCTGGCGCGGCCGCTTGATGAAACAACCAATGACGAGATCATGTTCACTGCCGTCTCCGGTGAATATGTTGAGGCGCGAGCCATTCCCTTGGCCGCCGGACAAACTTTTGCCCAATGGTTTGTCTTTCAATTCCCTAATGTGCCGCTGTCATCGCTCCAAACTTTCACCAATCGTTTGGGGCAGGATGGTTTGAAAACGGCGGACGGTTTGGCGGCATTTTTCCCGGGACAAAATTTTATTTATGTTTTGGTTTATAACGTCGGCACGCGGACGGACATAAATTTTAAAGCGCTTTTCAATATGATGGTGCAGAGCTTTGAAAGCGCGCCAAAACCGGAAAATATTCCTTTACCGGTGGCGTCGCCTGCGCCTTTGCCGGAAACAACCATTGTGAGTGAATCGGAATCAGTGACAACGCCGGAGACAGTGGTTGCGCCGGAAACAACGCCAACGGCGCCAACACCAACCACGCTACCCGGCCCGGATGAACAGCCAATTCCGGAAACGGTAGCTCCGTCTCCATGACGATTCCGATTCTTGTCCGTGTTAAAGCTCCGTTCACTCGCCGCGTGATCCAAAAAATTGTGACAGCGGCTTTCCGCGCCGGCGGAGCGCCGCAAGCGCAATGTGAGGTTTCATTGGTTGGCGATGCGGAAATGAAGCGGTTGAATTTTAAGTATCGCGGGAAAAATTGTGTGACCGATGTGCTGGCCTTTGGCGGGCGGAAAGAGCGGCGGAAATTTTTGGCGCCATCGGCGGAGACGGAAAAGTATCAGGGTGAAATTGTGATTTGTGTGCCGCAAGCACGGCGCCAAGCCAAAGAATACGGCGCCAGTATCAAACAGGAAATGACGCGCTTGCTTGTGCACGGCGCCCTGCATTTGCTATCTTATGATCATGTGCGCGTTAAAGACGCGGCCGTGATGTTGCCGCTTCAAGAGAAGATTTTAGAAAGGGGACAGTTCTAAAGGGGACACTTCTAAACGCAAAGCGTTTAGAAGTGTCCCCTTTAGAACTGTCCCCACGATGATCCTATGTTACGCCGTTTTCTTCAAAGTTTCCGTTACGCCGGCCGAGGACTCCTCCGCCTTCTGCGGGAAGAGCGATCTTTTCGCGTACAAACATTCATTGCCGCCGTGGTTTTAATTTTGATTGGCGTTTTTCCACTGCGCATTTGGGAAGTGATCGTGGTGATTTTGTCAATCGTGATGGTGCTGATTTTGGAAATTTTAAATTCGGTGGTGGAACGTTTAGTGGACGCGCTTAAACCGCGCATTCATCCTTATGTGGAAGTGATCAAAGATATGATGGCCGGCGCGGTTTTGATTGCCTCACTGGGCGCGGTGATTGTCGGGTTGATTATTTTTGTGCCGTATCTGCTGGATAGTATCAGGAACCTTTAAAAAATGTTTTATGTTGTATGTGTAATGTTATAAATCAATCATGAAATCCCGCGCTAACAATTTGGTTACCGGCCTGGATATCGGCGGAACGGCCGTGCGGATTGCCGTTGGCGCTCGGGCCAACACCGGGAACCTTGATATTTTGCATTTGATTGGCGCGGCGGAAGTGCCATCCGGCGGCGTGCACAAAGGCGTGGTCACGAGTATTGAAGACACGGTCTCTGCCGTCTCCGCCTGTTTGGAACGCGCGGAGCGAATGTGCGGCGCGCCCATTGAACATGCTTGGGTTGGAATTTCCGGCACGCACGTTTTGGCGCAGGAGAGCAAAGGTGTCGTGGCTGTTTCCAAAGCGGACGAGGAAATTGCCAATGAAGATGTGGAGCGCGCCGTGGAAGCGGCCAAGACCGTGGCCACGCCAATGAACTATGAAATTCTTCACGTCATTCCTAAACGTTTCTCCGTTGACGGGCAAACGGGAATCAAAGATCCAATCGGCATGACTGGCGTGCGGTTAGAAGTTGACGCCCAAATTATTCAAGGCGTTTCTTCGCAAATAAAAAATTTGACCAAGGCCGTGTACCGCACCGGATTGGATATTGATGATCTGGTTCTTGGCGTTTTGGCGTGCGCCGAGGCCGTGGTAACATCGCGTCAAAAGGACTTGGGTGTGGCTGTGGTGAACATTGGCGGCGCCACCACCTCCGTTGCCGTTTTTGAAGAGGGAGACGTCTTGCACACGGCCATTTTGCAAATCGGTTCCGATCACATCACTTCAGATCTGGCCATTGGATTGCGCACCGCGATTGACGTGGCCGAGCGGATGAAATTGGAATATGGAACGGCCGCGCCAAGAATGGTTCCCAAAAAAGAGGAGATTGAATTGGCGTCCTTGGGCGCGCCGGAAGCGGAGTTGGTTGATCGTCGGTTTGTGGCACAGATTATTGAAGCGCGGGCCGAAGAGATAATGGAAAAAATTGATCGCGAACTTCAAGCCGTGGGGAAAAGCGGAATGTTGCCGGCCGGAATTGTTTTCACCGGCGGCGGCGCCAAACTTCCGGGTTTGACGGAAGTGGCCAAGCGCGTTTTGCGTTTGTCGGCTTCACTTGGTTATCCGCTTGATATCACGAGCGTTACGGATAAAGTCAATGATCTGGCTTTCACCACGGCTATTGGTTTGGTGCGCTGGGGTGTGGAAATGAGCGGGGAAGAGAGAAGTGGGTTTGGCGCTTTGGTCGGTAAGTTTAAAAGTTTGAACAAAGTTTCTGTTCAAGTGCGTTCATGGTTCAAGGCGCTGATGCCTTGACGGGGACAATTACCTTGGGGACAGTTACCACGCTAACTGTCCCCCTGACTTGACTGTGGATAACAATTCACCGTACACTATGAGTGGAGCTCGCGCTCCTTATTTTATTTCCGGCAATGTGAACACAAAAAGTATTCATAAGCCACTCATAACTTGCGCAGATAAGCCGCATAAAATTTATGCCTGAAGTTAAACCGGCTTTGGAAAGTTTTGCGAAAATTAAAGTCATTGGCGTTGGCGGTTCCGGCGGTTCAGCCGTGAACCGGATGGTGCAGTCAAAAATTCGCGGCGTTGATTTTGTCGCGGTGAATACGGATGTGCAAGCCCTGCATCATTCTTTGGCGCCGGTCAAACTGCACATTGGAAAAACCGTGACGCGCGGTTTGGGCGCGGGCATGGATCCGGAAATGGGTCGGCGCGCCGCTGAAGAATCACAAAATGAAATTCGCGATTTGTTAAAAGGCGCGGATATGGTTTTTATCACCTGCGGTTTGGGCGGAGGAACGGGAAGCGGCGCGGCGCCCTTGGTGGCGGAAATTGCCAAAGAGTCCGGGGCTTTGACCGTGGCCGTTGTCACTAGACCGTTTTCTTTTGAGCACAGCCAACGCAAAGCCATTGCCGATTCCGCTCATGAAGAACTGATCCGCCGCGTGGATACGGTCATCACCATTCCGAATGATCGTGTGCTCCAAATCATTGACAAAAAAACTTCCCTTCTTGACGCTTTTAGAATTGTTGATGATGTTTTGCGTCAAGGCGTGCAAGGAATTTCTGAACTTATAACTGTTCCCGGACTCATTAATGTTGACTTTGCGGATGTGCGGGCCATTATGCAAAATCAGGGCTCGGCTTTGATGGGAATTGGTCGCGCCAGCGGGGAAAATCGCGCCGTTGAAGCGGCCAAAGCGGCTATTGCTTCACCGCTTTTGGATCTTTCCATTGACGGCGCGCGCGGAATTTTGTTCACCATTACCGGCGCGGAAACTTTGGGAATGCAGGAAGTGAGTGAAGCCGCCAAAGTCATCACCGGTTCCGCGGATGAAAATGCCAAAGTTATTTTTGGCGCAGTCATTGATGAGAGTATGAAGGATGAAGTGAAGATCACGGTCATTGCCACCGGTTTTGAAGATGACGCGCCCATTATGGTGGAGAGAGCAAATGACCGGCAGTTTATGGCCGGTGGCCGTAATTTTATGAATCCGTCGCCGGTTTCAAGCCGACCAGCTTCAATTTTGAATGCCGCCGCGCCCCTTGCCTCCCGACCGGCCGGTTTCACTTCCGCACCTCTAACTCCCGCAATATCTGATGAACCGCAACGAACGGTTTTTCAAAAAAAGACGGTGATGAAAGATGACGGTGATGAATTTGGAAAAGAGGATGAGGATTTGGAGATTCCGGCGTTTATCAGAAAAAAGATGGGATAAGGGAACAGAGAATGGAAGCCAGTCACTGTGGCGTTCTTGTTGGGCTTGAATGGTAACCGGAAATATCGTTCTTGTTCTAAGCAACACGATATTTCCGGTTGCCATTCAACATACACAACATTTACGTCACACTCTTCGAATAAATTGGCCACTGGCCATTTTTTTGATATACTTTTTACATGAATTGTCCGCTTTGCAAAAGCAGTGACACCAAGGTCATTGATTCCAGATCAGGACCGGATGGGGTGAGCATTCGCCGCCGCCGTCAATGTAACAAATGCGGTTATCGTTTTTCCACCTTGGAAGAAGTGGAGATTCTGGATTTGACGGTCGTCAAATCCAATGGTCGGCGGGAAGCGTACGACCGCGGCAAGCTGGAGCACGGTCTCAAACGGGCTCTGGAAAAACGTCCCTACACCGTTGATCGTTTCAAAACGCTGGTGCATAAAATTGAACGGGACATTCAGAAACGCAAGAAGGATGAAATCACCAGCCGCGACATAGGAGAAATTGTGATGAATCATCTGCAAAGTTTTGACAAGGTGGCGTACATCCGGTTTGCGTCCGTCTACCGCGCTTTTGAAGACGTGGCCACTTTTCAAAAAGAACTGGCGCGATTGCTTAAAAAGGGTCATAAAAAATAATCGCTTTATATGTCCGACGAACTTTTGCAAAAAAATCTGGCGATGACCGAAGAAGTTTTGCGAGTGACACGGAGCATCCGGCGGCATCTGATTTACCAAATGGTAATGTCATGGATAAAATTTTTGATTGTGGTCGTGCCGCTCGGGTTGGCCGTTTATTACGCGCCGCGGATTATCAGTTCCTACACCGGTCAATTGCAGTCCGTGCTGTCAGGAAAAGCCAATCCTGCCGATTTGCTTAAAAACCTGCCTTTATCGGAAGCCCAGAAACAACAATTCTTAAAGGAACTGCAAACAAAAGCCGTAAAATAAATATGATGATGAAACGCACAAAAATTGTCGCCACGATCGGTCCGGCCTCGGAAAAATTGGCCACGCTTAAAAAACTTGTGGCCGTTGGTTTGAATGTTTGTCGTTTGAATTTTTCTCACGGCACTTACGCCAATCATAGCCAGCTCATAAAAAATATTCGCACCGTTGCCAAGCAAACCAATGAGCCGCTGGCCATTCTTCAGGATCTCTCCGGCCCAAAAATCCGCGTCGGTGATTTACCGGCTGAAGGCGTGGCGCTTAAAGTCGGCGCGGAAATTATTTTTGCGAACGATGGCGGCAAAGGTCATCTGCCTTTCACTTATGTGAATCTTCCGAAGGACGTGAAAAAAAACGACATCATTTTGTTGGATGACGGCTTGATGCAAGTTCGCGTTACTACGGTCAAAGGAAAACTCATTTATACCAAAATTGAAGTCGGCGGCGTCTTGCTTCCGCACAAAGGAATGAATGTGCCCACGGCCTCGCTTTCCGTTCCTTCAATCACGGACAAGGACAAAAAAGATTTGCAATTCGGTTTGGGGAAAGACGTGGATATCGTGTCATTATCTTTTGTGCGGACGGCAGAAGACGTCAAACAGCTGAAAGGTCTCATCAAAAAATGGAAGCGGGGAGTAACGCCGCTCGTGGTGGCGAAAATTGAAAAACATGAAGCGGTTACCAATATGAGCGCCATTGTTGATGAAGTTGACGGCATTATGGTGGCGCGCGGAGATTTGGCTTTGGAAGCGGCGGCGGAAGAAGTGCCGCTTGTTCAGAAACGGCTGATCAAAATGTGCCGCGAGCGCGGTAAATTCGTCATTGTCGCCACGGAAATGCTGGCGTCCATGGCCAAAAATCCGCGGCCAACGCGGGCCGAAGTTTCTGATGTGGCGAACGCCGTCATTGATCACACGGATTGTGTGATGCTCTCCGGTGAATCAGCCACCGGAAAATATCCGGTGGAAACCGTTTTGATGATGGGGAAGATTTGCCATGAGACCGAAGCATCGGAGTTTGACAATCTTCCGGTAACCGTTCCCGCGGTTGATCACAATACGGCTTCGGAACTTTTGGGCGATTTGGCAATGATCATCAGCCGTTTGCCAAAAGTCAAAGCCATCGCGCTTGATGTTAAACACGCTCATTTGGCGCCGCTCATTTCCCAATTTCGTCCGGAAGCGAGCATTTGTCCAATGGTCAAAACCTTGAAAGATGCCCAGCAGTTCAATGTTCGTTGGGGTGTTCATGCCAGCGTGACCAAAACAGCGACGGGATTGATTAACACAATAAAAAAACGCGGTCTGGCAAAAAAAGGTGATCGTGTCGCTTGGATTGCTTTTGAAAAAAATGGAAGCAACTTGAACGTGAAGGAGGTGATTATATGAACTTATTAAACGCTAAAGCTTGGGGCGCAACCGTGGCCACTTTGGCCGGACTTTGTTGGTTCGTCGGAATGTCATTGGCGCTTTTAATGGGCGGATGGTTTGAAAGCGTTGTGATGTGGATGGGTTCAATGCATCCGTGGTTCTCGTACACTTGGGGCGGAATGGTTTGGATGCTGGTTCTGCACGTTGTTGTTGGATTTATTTTTGGTTGGATTTTTGCTTCGGTGTATAATGCTTACGCCAAAAGATTGAAGTAGGAATCTCTCATCGTTTTCATTGGTTCCAGTAGCATTATGCCCTTTGATTTTGATGTTGTTGTGGTCGGCGCCGGGTCGGCCGGTTTTTCGGCTGTGGAAGGCGCCATCGCCGCCGGCGCAAAAAAAGTTGCGCTCGTTGAAGCATCTGCGCGGCTTGGCGGCGAGTGTCCCAATTGGGGATGCGTCCCCAGCAAGGCCATTTTGCGTTCGGCGGAAGTTTTCAGTTTGATGAAACGCGCGGCGGAGTTTGGCATCCAAGCGCCGCGTCCAAAAATTGATTTCCGCCGCGTCCATATCCGGATGCGGGAGACGATTGACGCTTTGTCCAAGCCGCCGCGGCTGGAAAATTATTTGGCGTCGCTCAAAGTCAAACTCCTTCGCGGCACAGCGCGATTTGAAAATGCGCGGACGCTTTCCGTTTCCGGAAAAATCATTACCGCCAAAAAATTTATTATTTGCACCGGCTCCACAACTTTTGTGCCGGACATAACGGGACTGGACAAAGTTCCTTATTGGACGGCCGAGGATTTACTGGAAATGAAAAAATTGCCGCCGTCCATCGTAATTATCGGCGGCGGGCCGATTGGCGTGGAAACAGCGCAGTATCTGAACGCTTTCGGTGTTGCCTGCACGATTATTGAAAGCGCGTCGCATCTGGTTGCCCGCGAAGATGAGGAGATTGCCGCTATTTTGACGGAAAGTTTCAAACGGCGCGGGATTAGAATTTTTACCGGCGCCAAAATAAATGCAGTTGACCGACGCGGCCAAAAGATTATCGTGTCGCTCGCGGGCGCGGCCGTTTCCGCCGGAAAAAAACCAGCGCCGCGTTCGTTGGAGGCGGAAGCCATACTCCTGGCCACCGGCAAACAACCCAACCTTGGCTTTCTGCATTTGGAAAAAGCCGGTGTGAAGTTCAACGAGCGCGGGTGGCCGATCTTGAATGAATATTTACAGGGTTCACCAAGCGTATATTTGGCCGGTGATGCCACCGGACAAATGTTTTTCACGCATGTCTCGCATTATCAAGGAGATATCACCGGCCGAAACGCCGCCGTCGGCAATAAAATAAAAAATAATTTGCGGGTCGTGCCGCGCGGCACTTACGTTTCGCCGGAAATCGGTTCCGTCGGAATGACGGAGGCGCAAGCGATCGCCAAAAAAATTAAGATTGCCGTTGGCCGGGCGCCATACAGCGCTTTTGGAAAATCATTGGTCGCCGGCGAGGAAGAAATGACCGGACTGGTGAAAATAATTGTTGATAAAAAAACCAAACAAATTTTAGGCGGGCACGCCGTAGGTGCGCAAGCGTCGGAAATTATTCATGAAATTGCCATGGCCATGTACGCGAACATTCCCTACACATCGGTCGGACAAATGATTCACGCTTATCCGACTTACGCGGAAGCCGTCGGCGCCGCTTGCTCGGAAATTGTTTAAAAGTTGTCGTCAATCTTAATCGTGGCCGCCGTTTCCGTCGCCGCATTGTAATCACCGGTAGCCGCAACGTTTGTTCCAAACGAATAATCAAAGTAGAAAGCGTCGGAAACGTCATCAACCTGTTGGCCCCACGATGATCCGAATAATGATTTGGCAACATCTTCATCGGTCAGCCAGCGCAAGACGCCTTTTTTTGCGATCGCGTAAACATTTTTATCAGTAGGGAATTTAATGAGCCGTGTGCCCGGCCGGTAAGTTACGTTTCGGCCAAGCGTAAGACCGGCCATTGCCTCCGGCGTCACGATTTGCACGCTGTCAAAATTGGCGTACCAGGAAAAGTACACTTTGGAGTTGGTGAAGGCGTGGCGTTTGCCGTCATTACCCCAATAATAGACGGCGCGGCAAGGATGGTTGAGATCCGCGCCGGACGGGCAATTCAATTTAATGAGTGAACCCGGTCCGATGCCGGAAGGTGTTGGTGATGGCGCGGGTGTTGACGGCGCCGGAGCCGGAGCTGGCGCCGGGGGTCCATACGACGCTCCCGACGACTCCGCCGTGACAGAAACGGTTGGTCCTTGGCCGACATTGCCGACTGTATCCGCGCAAGTCACATAAACGGAATAGGTGTTGGCGTTGGGGAACGTATAGGGCGCGCTTGCTGTTCCGGAAACTCCGCCGGATTCCGTCATTTCCGACACAAAACCACCATTAACATACAATTTACATTGACCCATACTGATTGAATCATTATAGGAAGCGGAAATCGTCACGGCTGATCCGGCTGTGGCCGATGTCGGTGAAACGGCGCTAACCGTTGGCGGGTTCGTGTCAATCACAATTACATATTGACCGTTGTCGCTTGTGTTGCCGGCGCCGTCAAGAGCGCGCACTTGAAAAATATGTGTGCCATCAGTCAGGGCGGAGGGCGAATACTGCGTCACGTTGCCAATGTTCGTATAGTTTATTGAGTCAACGCGCACTTCATAACCGGCCACACCACTGCCGGAATCCGTGGAGGCGCTCCAAGAAAAAGTCGGTTTATTGTTGTTGGTGGGATTATTGATTGGGTTGATCGCGATGCCGGACGGGACGGCGGGCTTACTGCCGTCAAAACTAATAATTGTACCGTTTGACCCGACCGCCCATCCTAAATTGGCATCAAAGAAATAAACATTGGTTAGCAAATTATTTGTGCCGGACGATAATTGCGTCCACGATGTCCCACCGTCCGCAGTATGGAAAATATCACCGCTACTGCCGACCACCGTTCCTTCCGTAGCGCTGTTCATAAAAACGCCGGTCAGATCATTGAACGACGCGGGCAAGACACCATCAACGCGCGACCAGATGGCGCCGCCGTTCGTGGTTTTCAGAATTTTTCGGTCTGCGGCGACGGCGTAACCAATGGAGCTGTCCACAAATTGAATATCATAAATCGGATCCGTGATTGGTGTCGGTATGTTCGTCCAGGTGGTTCCGCCATTGGTTGTTTTGAGGATTGCGCCATTGTTACTGGCGGCCCAGCCGGTATTGGCGTCACGAAAGAAAACGCTTCGCAATTGATAAATGGTGTTGGATGCTTGAACGGACCATGATGATCCGCCGTTCGTTGATTTGAGAATCGTGCCACTGTCGCCAACGGTCCAACAAGTCAAGGGACTCACGCAATAAATGCCGTTTAAGTTGGCGCCGGTGTTGGTCATGAGTTCCGTCCAGAAAGCCCACGATGACGATGAATAGAGAACCGTTCCGTTGTCGCCAACGGCAAAGGTTCGCGTCGTGCCCGGCATGATGAAAACGTCGCGTAGATTATTTGGTGTGGTTTGATTGGCGCCGGTCCAGGTTTTTCCGCCGTCCGCGGTGTAACGGATAGATCCGCTGTAGCCAACAGCGATCCCGTTATCCGCACTGCGGAATTTCACGGCAGTTAAAGTGTTGTCGGTGCCGGATGACAATGGATACCAAGCGGCAAGAGCGGGGGAGCCAATAAAAAAAATTCCAACAACAATCATTCCAACAACAATCATTCCGGTGAGTAAGGCGCCGCGGAATCGTGACAATAATATGTTGTTCATATGATTTTAATACAGTATATCAAAAAATTACGCCTTGGTTACATTATAGTTCTTTTAAAGCGGCGCGATGGAAAGTTGTAAGGACGGTGATGGGTGCGACTCGCGCTAACGGGCGGACGCAGATGTGTGCCGACCACACGACCGTTTCGTCCGAGGTCGCGGGGCGAGACATGCCGAGTTCGCCACGATGGCGGCGTCTTAAAGTTGGCGGTTGCGGACGCGGAGTAGCCCGGCATTTGTTTGACGGTGAGCGGCATGCGGATCAGCCGTTCAATGGCGCGAACATCTCCGCTTTGATCCGGCGTGGCAAAAGAAATAGCGCGTCCAGCATGTCCGGCGCGGCCGGTGCGGCCAATGCGGTGCACATAATCTTCTGATGAATCCGGCAGATCAAAATTCAAAACGAGTTCAATTCCTTTGACGTCAATGCCGCGGGCCGCAATGTCCGTGGCCACCAAGATCCGATATTTTCCTTTTTTAAAACCATCAAGGGCTTCACGGCGTTGGGCGAGTGAGCGGTTGGAATGAATTTCCGCGGCGCTATGTCCGGCGGCGCGCAGGATACTCGTCATTTTGCGCGCGCCGTGCTTGGTGCGGGAAAAAATCAACACGGATCCGTGCGTCTCCTGCAAAATTTTTTCCAGCAATTTCAGTTTGGCGGCATGGTGGCGGAGAAAAGCATGGTTTGGCGGGCCGATTGCGGCGGCAGAGCGGCAAAGATTTTTTTAATCGCCGGCATAAAACCCATATCAAACATTCGGTCAGCTTCATCCATAACGACAATCTGGATGTCTGTCAGACGCAAAGTCCGCTGTTCCAAGTGATCAAGCAAGCGTCCCGGTGTGGCAATAATCACCCGCGGATTCTGGCGCAATTTTTGAATTTGCATTCCCATGGAGGCGCCGCCCATGATGACCACCGTGCGAACGCCAAAAGGCCGTCCGATTTTTTGCACCATCTCCTCAATTTGCAGGGCCAATTCCCGCGTGGGCGCCACAATCAGGGCGCGGCCTTTAGCGCGCTGGAGGCGTTGCAGAATGGGAATCGCGAAAGCCAGCGTTTTACCAGTGCCGGTTTGCGCAATCCCGACGACGTCTTTGTCTTCAAGCGCCTGCGGGATGGCCTGGATTTGAATGGGCGTGGGCGTTTTGAAATTTGCCCGCGCCAAAATATCCAAGAGCGCCGGGGCAATGCCCAGTCCGTTAAAAGTTGGTTCCATATCTTTATGCGAGCAATTCTTTAAGTGAAGCTACTTTTTTATAACGCTTTTTATTGATATCCTGTTGCGCTTCATCAGCTAATTCTTTAAGAAATTTTTTATCATATGGATATTGGTTGGAATCCACTAGGTGTAAATCTTGCCGAATAAGATCGCGAAAATATTCACTGACATTGTTATAACCCCGTTTTGGGAGCGATGATTTAAGCAGTCCCATCAAAGTTTTATTGAGTGAAACGTTGATCGTGTTCATATGAATGAGTTTTGTATCATTTTTGACATCATATAGGATGATCAATAATTTGTCAAACATATTTACACGCTTGTCAAGAATGAAAAAAGCACCGACTTAAGGTCAGGACTTTTTTCATGGCGGGCCGTCGTGGAGGATGTTAGAACTATTTTTAGCGGAAAAAAGAACACGTCTCCGTTTAACACTTTGGGCAAACCGGGTGAGAGAGTGAAAAAAAAGCATAAATATGCTATAATTTGGCTATGAAATCATTGGGTTTCATCCCTAAAAAATTCGTACCGATGTTTTGGGACGTGCCGCATGCGGGCAAACTTGGTATAAAAAAATATCGCAGGTTTATTATTGCGCGTGTAGCGGAAAAGGGCGGTTGGGCGGATATTCACTGGCTCAAAAATACGTATGGTATTCCCGTCATACGTCGAATTGTTGCCCGAAGTAAAAATGTGAGTAAGAAAGTTAAGAATTACTGGAAGATAATATGATGCACATCAAAACTCTGAATAAGGCGACACAGGCAGTCTTTAAAAAATTGCGGCGTGCGACCTTTATAAAAAATTTCTATTTAGCGGGTGGCACCGCCCTCGCCTTACAGTATGGTCATCGCGAGTCTATGGACTTGGATTTTTTTAGCGCGCGCAAATTCCAAAGTGAATCACTAATTGCGTTGCTGACCAAATTAGGAACGTTTAAACTGGTGAATGAAGAAGCGGGGACTGTTGACGGGATTGAACGCGCTCGTCGCTTTCGCTCCTCGCTTTTGAAAGGGGCTTCCGCCCCTCTCAATACTCTCCCCCAACAAAAGTGGGAACCTCCCGGTTCCCAAACCCTCCCCGTTCAAATCCCGTCCCCACTCTCAATACAAAAGACCCCGCCTCACGGGCGGGATCTTTTGTATGGCGGGCCGGACGGGATTTGAACCCGTGATCTTCTCCGTGACAGGGAGACGCGTTGAACCGGGCTACGCTACCGACCCGAGGAGCGATTGAAAGGAAAATGCTTGCATTTTCATTTCCGAGCAACGATGGCTGGCAAAACTTTTCCGAGGGAAAAGTTTTACAAGACCAGAATTTATTTTACCATCTTCACCACCGCCTCAAACACGGCCGGATATTTGGCGCCAAGTTCAGCCAGCACCTTCCTATCCAAAAGCACTCCAGCTTTCCGTAGTTTCCCCATCAGTTCCGAATAAGAAACACCAAGCGGACGCGCCGCGGCATTGATGCGGATATTCCAAAGCGCTTTATTGTTGCGTTTTTTATTTTTCCTGTCCCGATACGCTTTGACGCCGGCTTTCAAAATGGCCGTGCGCGCCAGAGAAATTTTGCTTTTTCTTCCCCACTTATAACCCTTCGTCTGTTTTAAGACGCGAGCGCGTTTCCTGGCATGAACTGTTCCTCGTTTGATGCGCATACATTATTATTCGTATTATAATCGCTTCGCGATAACGGACTTTCTCGCTCGGAATAGCAAACTTCGTTTGCTGTTCACTCACTCGTCAGCCCGTTCGTACCCATTCGTATATTTGTCTCGTTACTCCGGCATCAACTTCCCCAATGTCTGGTGAAAAGATCCGGAGAAAGCAATATCGCGGCGTTTCATTCTGGTCACACTACCCGGTTCGCGAGCATTAAAATGATTCTGTCCGGCTTTGCGGTGCAGATATTTTCCTTTTTTGGTGCGATTAAATCTTTTGGCCGACGCCTGGTGCGTTTTGAGTTTTGGCATAACATCACAATTCTATATACTCATCATCTTTCCGTCAAGAGGGTGGCGGGCCTTCGGCCTTGGCTCCGGCCGACGACACCAGCAAGGTGATTTTATTTTCCTGCCGTTGAAGTCCTTGTTCAATCATTACATTCACATCTTTTTTGAGCAGTTCCACAAATTTATTGAGCACCTGATTGGCCATTGGCCCGTAGGCCCTCTCTCGGCCGCGCAAAATAATTTCCACTTTGACTTTGTCTCCATCCGCCAAAAATTCCATAGCTTTTTCTTTGCGGATTTGCATATCGTGCTCACCAATACGCAAAGACAAACGAATGCCTTTGACTTCCGTGGCTTTGGCGTGCGCTTTCATCAAACGCTCCTCTTTTTCTTTTTGGTACTTGAATTGTCCATAGTCCGCGATTTTCGCGATTGGCGGGTTGGCGGCCGGATTGATTTCCACCAAGTCATATCCGCGTTCGCGCGCCATGGCCAGAGCTTTGGGTGTTGGCGTTGTGCCAATATGCTGGCCTTCCTCATCAATCAAGCGGACTTCCGGCGCCAAAATGCCTTCGTTGTGGCGGAAGCGAAGTCGTTGCGGAACCGGTTTGTAACGGCGGCGGGAAATGCGCATTGGAAAACATTCTTATAATACGCTTTCCGTGTCAGGTTGACAAGAAGCGCCGGTTGGCGTTATATTGGCGCCAACTTTCGCGGCCAATCTGGACGCGATTCACCAAAGGGGGCAACAAATGTTTGAGGGAAGCGCGGTCAAGGAAGTGTACGCGGAAATGGCGCCGCATTGCGGCGGTCGCGAGCCCGTGCAGATCAGTTACCACGGGGACACGGAGCTCGGCGAGTCGCGGACGCTGTACGCGAGCGAGTCGGTCAGCGTCGCCGAAGTAGTGGAGGCGCTCAAGGGAACGGCGACGGTGTCGGTTCCGGCAACGGAAGATCGACGTCACTACATCCGCATCTGCCGCGGTCCCGGGAAGCTCGTCGTCGCCGAACTCGTGGAAAAGTGGGGCGCGAGCGCCACCGAGAAGATGTGAGGTGGCGACATGAGCGTGAGCACATCTTTTGAAGACGCAATGAAGAATCATTGCGTCGGGAAGCCGGTTAGGGTCAAGTGTTCGTCGGTCCGCGCCGACGGCCGCGAATACAGGTCTCTCGCCAACCGAAAGATGTCGTCCTCGGAGGCAGCGAGGGTGATCGCAATCGGCATTGAAATCCGCAGTTGGCGCCAGGAGGAGCACAATCCGGCGCCTGGCGATCACACGCCGAACGTCCCGACAGGGGACTGGTGGAAGATTTATCTTCACGAGGACGATATCGTCGGCATTCAGTGCCGGCGGGCAGAGTCGCGTCCGCCAAAACGCTCTCTCTGTGAGGCGTGGCACGATATGCGCAAGCTGACCACGGAGTTGATCCTCCGTGCAGTTCTCATCTTCGTCATACTGCCGGCGGCGTTCGTGGTAGCCATGCCACTGATCGTGGCGATTCCGCTTGCCATCGGCGGCGGCATCATGTTTGGCGGCTGGGTTAGTGGCTTAGACACATCTCCCGTCGCATTCTTCCTGTACATGGGGGCGGGGTACGTCGTCTACTCCTGCATCGTCGGTTGGGCGTTCACGTATATAGCGTTCCTGTGGGACGAGAACTCCTACAAGCTGTAATTGTGGCCGCCGCTAACTTTCTCCCCGAGACAAACCTCAACGTCTCGGGGTTTGTCTTTTTATATGAGCTCACTTATATTTCCATGTTTAATCGTAAATTTCGCGTCCACCGATGGCAACAAAATAAGCGATTTCCGGCGTGGCAAAGTAAAAAATAATTCTTCGTCGATAATCCATCCAAAATGCGTAAAATCCATATAGGCGACCGCGTAATTTATGTGTTTTGAGTCGTGGATCGAATGGATCGCGATAAAAAATCTCTTCTTTTTGCGCCACAAGTTCCTGAATTTCACGCGGAAACCGTTTGAATTCACGCACGAATTTTGGCCGGTAAACAATCTGCATACCCCCCTTTAAAATAAAATTACATTAGATCACGGAGCGAGTGTAATTCAATGCCTTTACCAGCTTGAATTTCTTTTACGCCTTTTTTCGAGTCCCGCGCTAACCAATAAGTATTCCAAAGTAGGCGAAGATGCCGCAGGTACGCTTTAAAGCCGTGGATCTCTTGTTTGTTTTGGATAGTGCAGAAAAGATTGGCAGTCAGAGTTTTCATATTCCTAATTGGCACTATATCAACGGCCATTCGTGCTGTCAAATCAAAATGATTCCATGTCAAACGGAACAAATACACCCACTTTAAAGTGGGTGTATTTGTTTTGGTGGAGATGGCGAGAGTTGAACTCGCGTGTAATCGTGCATCATCATTCGGACTACATGTGTAGAGACGCTTGAAGTTTCGGCGGTCTGATTTAAGCGTGACGAAATTCAGATCGCTTATCCTCTAAGTTTCGGCGCGCCGCGAGAGGAATCGCGGACAACCTACACTCGCTGTTATAACACTTGGGTAACCTTAGCGAGCATCAGGCCCAAATGTGTCTCGGTTGTTATGCCAAGACAGGCGCGAATGAAGGGACAAAGGCGCGAGCCAATGCCGCCTTCACGCGTGAGAATACATTTGCATGTATTTGTGCCCTGCGTTTTAACGAGAAGCAGAACATTCCCGACATGCCCTCATGAATCAGAACAATTATCGAAGCCCGGCATCCCCAAGACAATGTGACAGAGAGAACAGTGAACGTCAAATGGCGTGTATGATGAATAGTAACTTGCAAATGTCGTGTTCTCCAATCAAGAACGGCGTTTGCGCTTCACTCTTCGAGCTAACACATCAAGCGCGCCAATTACCATTCACTGTTCTCTGCTTTCTCGCGCAATGTCCTTCTCCTTTAAATACTCGCGCTTATCAGCGGTCTTCCGTTTCCGGCCAACGCCAACTTTCACTTTTATTTTTCCGGCGCTATCATATACGGACAAAGGCACGATTGTCAACCCCTTGGTATCTTTCTCGCCAAGCAATTTCACGATTTGCGATTTGTGCATCAGTAATTTTCGCGATCGCGTCGGATCATAACCGGCCAGCGTGCTCGCGCTCGCTTTGGAATAAGGCGTGACATGCATATTCAAAAGCCATGCCTCGCCGCCTTTCACCACCACATACGCGCCTTTTAAACTGGCGTGACCGGCACGGATTGATTTTACTTCATGCCCGAAAAGTTCCACGCCGGCCTCAAGCGTATCCTTAATGTCATATTCAAATTTGGCGTGGCGATTATCCGCAAAGGTCATGGTTTAATGTTATACCTCTTCAAACTATCGCGCAAAATTGCTATACTGAAAACATGGCGCAACCATTTGATATTTCGCTCAAAACCCTCATTAAAATAACCGCCTTTGCGGCGGCGTTATGGTTTTTGATTGAAATTCGGGACATCATTCTCCTGCTTTTCATTGCGCTTGTGCTGGCCGCGATTGTGGATCCCTTTGCCGATTGGTTAGAGCGTAAAAAAATTCCCCGCGGGCTTTCCGTCATCATCATCTACATTATATTAATTGCGACAGCGGGCGGCGTGGTCTCACTCGTGGCGCCAAAGTTTATAAATGAAGTTCGCGAATTGTCCTCCAGCGTCTCCAATACTCGCGAGCGGGTTTTTGAATCGCTGGGAAAATTAAAAATCGTTGCCAATAATTTGGGTTTGGAGAAATTGACCGAAGGCGGCGTCTTTCAAGCCGGTCTGACGCAAACGGCCGGTAAAGTGATAAGTCGCGTTACCGGTTTTTTTGGCGGATTGGTTTCCATTATCATTGTCGTGGCGCTGACCTTTTATATGGTGGTGCATGAGGACCAGCTCAAAAAACTTTTTCTAACTTTCACGCCAACGTCGGCTCGCGGCAAGGTCTCCGAAGTTCTTCACAAAATTCGCGCGCAACTGTCCAAGTGGATTCGCGCCCAACTTTTATTGAGCATCATCGTGGCCGTTGTTGTGTACGTTGCTCTCTTGTTGCTCGGCGTGAAATACGCGCTGGTGCTGGCGCTCATCGCCGGTTTTTTGGAAATGATTCCGTATCTTGGGCCGGTTTTGGCCGCCATTGTCGCCATTTTTTTCACCTTTGCGGACTCGCCAATCAAAGCGCTCTTTGTCACGATATTTTTTGTCATCTTTCAGCAAATTGAAAATCACATCATTGTTCCCAAAGTTATGCAACAGGCCGTTGGTTTGAATCCGCTCGTGTCCATTGTGAGTATTTTGATTGGCGCCAAATTGGCCGGGTTCGCCGGAGTTCTCTTGGCTATTCCGGTGGCCACGGCGGTGATGGTGATCGTTCATGAAATTATTGCGGAACGTGAACGCGTCCGCGCTTAATTGATCTTTAATATGTTCCGTCAAAAATTTACCGTTGCCCCGTGGATACTTTTTTTGTTCGCGATTGTTTTCGTCGGCGGTCTGCTGACGTTGACGCTTAAAATCGTCGGTAAGAATCAGTCGGCTTTGCCTTTTGCGGAAAAAATAATGGGCTCATCGGAGGTGATTGGCGCTTATCAAAAGGCGCTGGCCGCTTTTGTTAAAGAAAATGGCCAAAAAGAAAGCGGCAAAAAAGAAGGCGGTAATTTGGAACCTTCGGCCGAGCTGGCGCAGAAATTATTGGCGCTCAAAGTGCCGCCGGTTTTTAAATTCGCTCATTTGAAATTGGTTTTATTGTTGAATCAGTGGCGTAATGCCACGGATGCCGGTAACGCCGAACGGGCCTTTAATTTGCGCGGCGAGTGGCTGGGGCTGGCCCAAGAGATTGCGGAGATAGAATTTTAGAGAATGGAAGCTGGAGATTGGAAGATGGAGACCGGAGAATGGAAGGGCACAAATATCGTTCTTGATTGGAGAACACGATATTTGTACCCTTCCATTCTCCGGTCACTGTGGCGTTCTTGTTCTAAGAAACACGTCATTTGCGCCATACTCTCCGAACGGTCTATAGCTTCTCCCTATGAACCTTCTCCGTCTCCTCATCCTTCTCGCCGCGCCCCCGATGGCGTTTTGGGTCGTGAATCAGAATCCCGGCCACTGGTTAAGAACCATCATCATCGGCACATTTTTGCTTGCGGTATTTTTTATTTTCCGCACCGCTTCGCATCTTCACTGGATGCGGCGCGTGATGCTACCGCTCTTGCTTTGGTGGTCGCTCGTTGGTGCGATAATTTTTTTTGATCACCCCGTCCGCGCTTTGGCCGCCGCCGTGGTCACCGCCCTCGTCCTCACGGGCTACTTGCTCCAAATAATACATAGCCCATCGGAGCAGAGATATTTGCGCAGTGCGCTTGCCGTCAACACCCTCATTATTTTTCTTAGCGCAAATATTTTTTACGGCGCCATTTCACTTTTGCAAATCTCGGTCGGCTGGATGATCGCGGGGCAAATAATTCTTTTCATCATTCTCACGATGTTTATTTTTGTGAATGTGGCGCCGTTTTCCCCGGCCGCGATTGTTTGGCTGGCGCCGCTCACCATGATTTTTGCCGAACTGGCGTGGGCGATTTCTTTTTTGCCCCTGCAATCTTTTGCCACCGCCGCCTTAGCCGCCGCCGTGGCCGTCATTCTCTGGGCCGTCCTCATTATAACCGTGATGAAACGCTGGGGGCGTCGCGCCTTGATACTCTTTACCGTTCTTTCCGTTTGTGCTATTCTGGGGACTCTTCTCTTGGCGCGATGGCTCTAACTCGCGCCTCGCTCCGATCGCTTTCCATGCGCTTTCCATGCGCTTTCCATATGGCCGTTCACGCCCCGCATTTGCCGCCGGATACGAGCGCGTCGGATCCGCTACGCCGTCTCCCCACCATTATTTTGGCGTGCGTCTTTGGATTGTTCGCCGGTGTTGTCGGATCATTCGTTACCATTGCCTGGCTCAAACCGGCGACTTCGTCAATTTTTTTGAATTCGTCTTTGCAAGCGCCGCCAAAAACAATTCTTGATGTGAATCGCGTTTCACTGTTCAGGCAGGTGACGGTAACAATTTTGCGACCGTCCTTCGTTTCCACTTCTGCACCTTACGCGGCGCGAATTGTGAAAGAGGAAGACAAAATTGGCGCCGGCGTCTTGCTCACGGCCGACGGCTGGATTTTGACGGACGGCTCGTTTGCCAAACAAACTTTTGACGTGCTTCTGCCGGATGGATCAATCTTGCGCGCCAAAGAAACCGTTCAGGATCCTTTGACCGGAATTGTTTTTGCGAATGTCGGCGGCGGCCCGTACACCGTCGCGCCGCTCGGAAAACTTTCGGAAACTGAAATCGGCTCCGTCCTCTCCATTCCTGTTTCCGGCGGCATAATTTCCCAGACCCTGCTCAAAAATTCAAACGCGATTTTTTGCGCCACGCCAACGTGCGCCTTAAACCGTTCCGCGGAAGAACTTTACACGGCCGGCGCCATTCAAAATGTCGCCGCCTATCAGGGCGCGCCGGTTTTTAATGACCGTGGTGAAATAGTCGGCCTTTACAGGAGCGGCGAGACCGAGGGCGTTTTGAATTCTCTTGCTAATATCGTGCCGGTTCAAACTTTGCCAAAAATAATTGACGGCTTGCTGGAGAAAAAAGTTGCTACCCGCGCCGCGCTCGGTGTTAAATTTTTAGATCTTGCCCGCACGGCGGTGCGCGGCATTACCGGCGCGGGCCGCAGTGGCGCGGTGGTAACGGCGGCGCGGACGGTCAAGAAAGGTGTGCCGACGCTTAAAGTTGGTGATATACTGTTAGCGGTGGAAGACGAGGCGCTCGGAATGGGAAAAACTTTGCCGGAAATTTTGGCGGCCTACAAGCCGGGCGCGAGCGTCAATTTGCGTATCTTAAGAGAGGGGAAGGAGACGGATATTTTGGTTCAATTGCAATAATGATCGGCCATGCTCTTTGTGAGGTAGCCCGGAGCCGAGCGGGCTTGGCGTCGTTCGCCCGCAGGGCGAACGACGAGCGAGGCGAGGACAAATGAGCGAGCAACGCACCCCGCGTTGCGGAAGGTTGGGAAACCGCCGGTTTCCCAGAACGGGGTGCGGGGTGCGTTGTGGCCGCTGGAGCGGCGCGAAGCGCTACCGAACAAAGAGCATGGCCGATCACTCAAAAATTATGCCCTCGCAAAACTCCTACCTCCTTCACATCCTTGATCACATTAAAATTCTGCTCGCCACCGGCGGGGTGGTCGCCGTGGCGGCAATGTTTTTGGCGCTGATTATTTTTCCTTTGCGTTACGGCGCCGGCGCCAACATTTTAATCATCAACACGGCCACCATCGCTGATCCCTACACCACGGTCAAATCTGCGGAACGCATTGGAGAAAATTTAGCGGCCATTGTCGGCACCAGTCAATTTTTGAACGCCGTCCAGGAGTCGCCGTATGAAATTGATCGCGCTTATTTTAAAAATGATGAACGCCAACGTCGTAAGCAGTGGAACAACATGATTGAGACGTCGGTCGTCACGAATTCATCGCTCTTGCACATTCAAATTTATCATGAAGAAAAAGATCAGGCCGTGAAAATCGCGCAAGCCGTGGCCAGCACCATTTTAAATAAGGGACATGAATACGTTGGCAGTCAAGTGCAATTTAAATTGGTGGACGCGCCCATTGCTTCAAGATTTCCGCAGAAGCCGAATATCTTTATGGCGCTGGTTTTAGGATTTATTTTTGGCGTCGCCGCCGGAGCAGTTTACGTTTTGACGACGACCGAGAAAAGGCACAAGGGGTTTTTGGAAGGATTGGAATAGTGGACGGCGTTAAATTGCTTGAAATCTTGGCATCTGATACTATCAAACCTTATGCGTCCGCCATCAAAAAAGGAATTTATCAGAAAAATTAAGCGCGTTATCAGAAATCATCTAGGTGCAAATTATAAAGTTTTTCTTTTTGGTTCCCGAGCAACGGGCCAAGGGACGGCGCGATCGGATTTTGATGTTGGCATTGAAGGCAAGAAACCAGTGCCCCGGTGGATGATTTCTTTAATTAAAGAAGAGCTGGAAGGATTGCCGATTCTCTATTCCGTTGATATCGTTGATTTCATGGCCGCCTCGTCAAAGTTCAGGCGTATCGCCAAAGAAAAAATTTTACGGCTATGACCAAATACCAATCATTGCTGGAAGATTATTCCAAATCAGTTGGTCGGTTAGAAGAAGTTCTGGATCAGCCCAAAAATGTATTTATGAGGGACGCGGCTATCAAGCGGTTTGAGTTTACTTTTGATCTGTGCTGGAAATTAGTGAAAACGGTATTAGCTCGGCAATTTGGCGTGGAGTGCGCGTCGCCTAAATCATGCTTTCGCGAATCTTACAAACAAGGGTTGATTGATTATGAAGATTATTGGCTATTGATGACCGACAAGCGCAACTTGAGCGCTCATACTTATGATGAAGACGGAGCCGAGAAAATTTTTCTTGACTTGCCCAAGGCCTTAAAACATTTTAAAAAATTACTAGAAAAGATTTCCACGATTAAATAAAATCGTAATTTAGAATCTTTTCGGCGTGCATGTTGGCATTATTATTGCACGATAATCTTTTGTCAAATCGTCAAAGAATCGTCAAAGAACATTTGCGCCGTTTTTTTATTTTTGGTAAGGTTGGGGCGTCTGGGGCCGGGGATTGACGGCTTAATTGAGCCAAATTACGCCAATGCCCCTTGACGGCGCAATGGTTTTCTGTTAGAGTACGGAGTTCTCACGTGGAAAAGGTTATCGCGATTATATAAGAACGTGAGCGCGATCTTTACAAATTTCTGCGTGAACTGGTTAAGAAGACATCCTCTTTGAGGCCGCTTGGCGCGATTGCGCCATTAAGGAGGCCGGAAGGAGGGATGCGGTCTTGATCGGTTCACGCAGCATAGGGCGGCGTGGGCTTCGTTCTCACACAAGGAGATTAAAATGGATACGGAGAAAGATGTGAAGATCCCGTCCGTCGCGAAAGTGAACATGGCCTTCGCCCTCAGCATGTTGGCGTCGACGGCGGTGTTGGCGGTGTTGGTGATCTATATGTTTGGCACCCGCAAGCACAACGAGGAGACGGCCACCGCGACGACCGAGCCCACCGCGACGACCGAGCCCACCGCGACGGCGACGCCTACGGCATTGGCCCGGGTCGGCAAGGACTGCAACAAGGACCCCGAGTGCTTC
>JACTTX010000013.1:24249-40205 GCA_015661005.1 Candidatus Magasanikiibacteriota bacterium | reverse complement strand
ATTTGTTTACGAAAGAAAATACGATAAATATTTACTGATCAGATCCATTTTTAAATTTTTTGGGCGGGCGATTGAATTTAATTCAATTAGTCGGTACATAAAATTAAATGAGGATGAATTCAATAGGTATGAAGAAATTTATCAATATCGACGGGGATTAAAATAACGACCTCCCGAGTTGAATTTCATGAGCCGCCTCGGCTTGACGCTTGGGCGGATTCTTTATATACTTTCGAGCTTTGTAATTTGAAGCAATATGCTGGAACTATCCCGCCAAATTCATCACGCGATTCTCACCGCGCCTGCGATTGTTTTGGTGCCGCATAGAAATCCTGACGGCGACTCTTTGGGAAGCGCCGCGGCCTTTGCCCAATATGTCCGCGCTCACGGTGGCGAAGCGAAAATTTGGTGTTCAACAGTGATTGAATCGTCTCTGCATTTTCTCCCGGGATCGCGGGACGTTTGCGTTGACCCGGCAGTAGTGAAAAACGCTGACGTGATCTGCACGTTTGATGGCGGTGATCTACGCTATTTAGGATTGGCGGCGCATGGGATTGAACGGCGTGAGCAGGTATGTGCTGGCCATGCGGGCTCGGCATACTCCCACCCCGCGACCTCGGACGAAACGGTCGCGAGTCGGGACACCCCTGCATCCGCCGTCCAGAGTCCGCACGGCCGCAAACTAAATGCGCCGCTAATCATCAACTTTGACCATCATCATACCAATGAAAGATTTGGCCACTTCAACTTCGTCATCACCGATGCCGCTTCAACGACGGAAGTTTTGCATCGTTACTTTTCACATATCGGCCACCAAATTGATGCCGTAACCGCCACCTGCTTGCTCACAGGTCTCGTGACGGACACCGGCTCGTTCAATCACGCCAACACTTCTCTTAGAGCCCTGATTCTGGGCGCCAAACTTCTGGAGGCCGGCGCGGATTTTAATTTGGTTCGCCAACGAACGACCAAAAATAAAACTTTGCGAGCGATGCGCCTTTGGGGCCACGCCTTGGCGCGTCTCAAAAAAAATCCTAAACACGACATGGCCTTCACCGTCATCACGGCCGCTGACTTTCAAGAACTGAACGCCACGGAAGATGACCTTGAAGGTCTCTCAAATTTTTTACATTCGCTCGGCGAGGCCTCGGCCATGCTCCTCCTCACTGAAACGAACGACGGAAAAATCAAAGGATCGTTGCGAACAAATCGCGATGATGTTGATGTGTCGGAACTGGCCAAATCATTGGGCGGCGGAGGACACAAAAAGGCGGCTGGGTTCACCATCCCGGGACGACTCAAACCAACCGGCGGCGGTTGGGAAATCGTGGTATAATGGTGAAAATAACATAAAATAGACAACAGACCGGACATGACTTGACAGACATCCGGTAATAAAGTAGAATGCAATGTCACTATGAATGACACGCAAAAAATTGAATCGCAATTCTTAATCCCCACCGTCATTGAAAAAACCACTTACGGCGAGCGGGCTTATGACATTTATTCGCGCCTCTTAAAAGACCGGATAATTTTTTTGGGCGAGGCCATTGATGATCACGTTGCCAACATTGTGATTGCCCAGATGCTTTTTTTGGAATCGCAGGACAAAGACAAAGATATTAAATTGTATGTGAACTCGCCGGGCGGATCAGTCACGGCCGGATTGGCCATTTACGACACCATACAATACATCAAGCCGGACGTTTCCACCATTTGCATCGGCATGGCGGCGTCAATGGCGGCCGTGCTTTTGGGCGCCGGAAAAAACGGCAAGCGTTTTATATTGCCGAACGCCGAAACAATGATCCATCAAGTCATGGGCGGGGCGCAGGGGCAAGCCACGGACATCAAAATTCACGCTGAACATATTTTAAAAATTCGTTCGCGCCTCAATGATATTTTGGCCAAACACACCGGCCAGCTTTTGGATAAAGTTGAAAAAGACACTGATCGCGATTATTTTATGAGCGCCGCCGAATCCGTGAAATACGGCTTGGTGGATGCGGTGATTGAGTAAAATGTTTGGTGAATTTGACCGCGAATTTCGCGAATTTCCGGCTATTGACAGCCAGTGGGCTTGTTTGCTACACTTTCCAGTTCCCGTTATACTGGGCGGGCTTTAAGGAGCTTAGAGATCTGCATCCACGACAAGCATGGGGATCCCTAGTGAGGGTGTTTCCGGCCTCGGCTCGAAATATTCCTTTCTGTGATCTTCTTGGGTGCAGATCTCTGAAAAGGTGTCACTCTCAAAGTGGCCAATTCTAAATTAGTAAATTAGAAGTGGCGCCTTTGAGAGTGACACCTCATTGAAACACCGGATTCACGCCGTCCGCGGCTGGTGTTGATGATGCCGCCCAACCCGGACCGTGCAAACAAATCGGCGGCAAAGGCCGATAGTTGCTATCGTATTTTGTCTCGGCTACCGAACCGTCGGCCATGGTAACCGTATAATTGAACGTGGCCACGGCTCCGTTATGCGCCGGATTGCAGATGGTGGCGCCGGGCGCCACGGCATCCGAAGGTAAATGCTTCTGCTCCTTGTCCGCCGGAATCCATTTGAGCACGATTGGTTTTGAATACTCCCCTTTTCGTCCGTCTTTCGTTCCCCAAAGCGTAAAAATTACCTCTGATGTTTCCCAATCAATTTTTGTGGTTAGGAGTAAATGCTTGCCGGTGTCGTTCACGAATTTAAAATCCGGCGAGGGGTCAAAAATCGTAGCGTCCGTTCCCGGATTTTTATTCCGCAAATCCGCATAATAACTGACAACAATGGAATGACTGCGTCGTTCAGTGATAGGCAGTCCGGCGTTCATCACGGCGCGAAATATTGTGGTGCCAATCTGACAAAGTCCACCGCCAACGTCCGGTTCAATCTTTTCTCCTTTGATGACGAGCTCGCGCAAATATCCGGCGGCCGCGGTGAAAGGACGCAAATGACTAAGCAAAGAAAATTCTTCGTCCGGTTTGATGATGACGCCGTTTAATTTTTTTACGCCGTTCCCAATATTTTTCATGCGATTCTTGGGCGACCCCTTAAAAGTGGAAACACCAACGCCGACAATTTCTTGAATACCTAAATTGTTCAGATCCGCCAACTTCACCGACGGTTCAACGGTGATTAGAACCAAGGGGATTGTTGAAATGACCTCATCTCCAAGCGCCCGCGCTTCCACCACCCGCCGCAGATTATCAATCATCTGTTGAACATCAACGGCGACACCTGTTGACTCGGCAAGAATTTTCGTCACCGTCTCTCCTTCCATTTGAAACTCGGCATTCACCGGATCGCGATTAATTGATTTGGCGATGTCATCAAAAAAAATTCTGGCTTTCTCCGGATTAACGGTCACGGAAAATTGATCACCGCGATTTTCCACCATGAGCCAGTTGGATAATTCCGCCGGTTGGAGATGCCACGCCCGTGCCACTTGCGTTTGCGGATCAGCATAGGTAAAAGTGACAGCGCCGCCATCAATAACGCGCCGCGCTTGCGGCAATTTGGCCTCCACATCAGCAGCCGTCACCGTTGGCGTGAACGGTTCTAATTTAACCGGAACTTTTTCCAACCGCGCCACGGCGAGATTCTGAACCGTTTCCAAAACGGCGGCCGCATAATTATATGAATGTCCGGATCGCTCTTCAGAAACATTAAGCCCCACTCCGCCCTTCACAGAAACAATTTGCGCGTTCTCTCCGCGATCCTCAAAAGCGGAAAAATATTGCTCCAGCGCTTCGGCCATAGCCGCGGAATCCGCTTTAAAAACCATTTTCACGCTCGGCCGTTCCACCAGCGCTTTAACACCACCCGTGGCGCTGGCCAAAAACGTCTCTGCCCGTCCGGCATTCAAAACTGCCATCACGGTGGCGTCAACATCAATTTGCGTGAGCGGCGGACTATCTTCTTTCAAGATGAGCGGCAGATTAAAATCGCGAAAAGATCCGTCCGGCAATTCAAACGTGAAAGGCAATCCTTGGTCAGAAATTTTCCGGCTGAATGTTTGGAGCGCATTGGCCAACTGCGGCGCCGTCATTCCGGAAACATCAACTTGGCCAAGGTGCACGCCGGACAAAACGCGCCCACGATAGGCGTAAGCATAAACAAAAGGCGCGGCGAATAAAATCGCCGCGAGAGTTGCTGTCACGATGATAATCGGAAGCCACGCGCTTCCTTTTTGCTGTTTCATATCATTCATCAACAACCACGATCGGCACCCGTTTGCTGGAGGTCTCTTTGGGAATGCGCACGGTCAAGACGCCGTTTTTGAAAGTGGCTTCCGCTTCACCGGTGCGCACGTCAATCGGCAGAATAATGCTTCGGGAAAAAGCGCCCCAATAACACTCTTGAAAATAATAATCATCTTCCGCCGCGGAAATTTCTTTTTCCCGTTTGCCGCGAATGGTCAGAACGTCATTGTCAATAAAGACGGCAATGTCTTCCGGCTTGGCGCCGGCGATGGTGGAGGTGATGACCAAAGTGTCGCCGATTTCCGCGACGTCAACGGCGAGCCGTCCTTCGGACTCATGCAAATATGTTTCCGGGTTTAAAAGTTCAGGCGCGTTCATACGCGCTTCAAGTATAACTTATCACGCCGGAATTGTAAAATATCTTATCACCTCCGTTTGTTTGTACACTATCCGACGAATGGCGTGTTCTTCAATCAAGAACGCCATTCGTCGGATAGTGTACAAACAGGTCAAGATTGTGAACGGCTTAAACGGCGCGCGCCTGCCAGCGCACCCAGGCCCGGAAAGCGGCCTCAACCTTGGGAACATAAATCCGGCTATGACCCAATTCTTTTCCCGCGCTCTTCACGATTTCCGCAAATCCCCGCCGACCGTTTTTTGAAAAATATTTTGCCGCGCCTTCGCCGACAAAAAAACCCAAGACCGCCAAATCCCAGCGCTTCAGTTCTTTATGCAGATGTTCAAGGTACGCTAAACCGGCGGCAATATTTTTCTCCGGAATTTTTCGCAGATCTTTTTTTGACGAACCATATTCTTCCCAAGTTTCCGGCATCAACTGCATCACGCCAACTGCGCCGGATTCTGATCTGGCGTCCGCTTTGCATCGCGATTCCACAATGGCCGTGCCCAGACCAACGCCAAACGGCACTCGTTGCATGGCGCATTCCTTTTCCATTATCCGCGCTAAGGCGTCGGTCGCATATTCAAAATGCTTTTCACGCTGATTGGACGTCATCTTGTCAAAATATTTTTCCTGTTCTTTAATCAAGGGCTCTAAGGCGGCGCGATCTTCCGGTCTAAACGTGCCGCTCAAACCTCTCTCGGCAATAAAATTTTCCGGATTATGGCGCAACTCATTTAAGAAACCGCGCCAATCTTCACGATCAAACGCGCCTTCGGGTAAATGGGCCAGGCCTCGTTTTGATGTCAATGCCGCGGCGGCGCCAACGACAGCTTGAGTTAAAAATTCACGACGAGAAATTTTTTCCATATTACTGCGCGTCGGCGTCAAGAATGGCCGCGGCATTCGTCCACATAATATTTTGATAGGCGTCGGCAACGTCCGGTCCGGTCTCCAGTGGGTCAAGCGTACGCACGCTAAGTTGTAAATCCTTAGCGAGGACTTCCATCACGCGCGGAGAAAATTGCGGCTCGCTGAAAATTGTTGTCACTTTATTGGCGCGAATGACGCTCATCAGCTCCGCCAGATATTGCGGCGTCGGATCCTTTCCGGGCGACGGTTCCACGACGGCCAACTGTTTCAAACCGTACCGGCCGACAAAATAAATAAACGCCGGATGAAAAGTAATCAAATTTTTTGGAGCGTCTTTGAGTTTAACGCGCAATCTATCATCAAGTTTTTTAAGTTTCTCTTGATACGCGGCGGCATTAGCCTGATAAAGTTCAGCGTGCGCCGGATCTTTCTGCGTTAAGATCTCGCCAATGCCGGAAACGGCGGCAATCGTGTTCACCGGATTCAACCACCAGTGCGGATCATAACTCCCCGTCGGCGTCTCCGGGCTATCTTGCTCGGCGTAAAGCAAAGTTACAAATTCACTGGCGTCAATGATGGTGCGTGTCTTTGAAGGCGTGGCGTCCAAAAGCGGCGTCAGCCAATCATCAAGATGAACGCCGCTTTTGACGACAATGTCCGCTTCGGCCAGCGCGACAATATCCGACGGTGTTGGCGCATATTCGTGCGGGCCAACGCCATTGGGCAAAAGATTTTTAACGTCCGCGTTTTCTCCGGCAATATTTTTGCTGAAAATATAAAGCGGATACGTTGTCGTCACGATTTTTATCCCGCGATTTTGCGTTGGCGTTTTTTTGAAAGCCACTGCCAAAACAGCGCCGACGGCGGTGATTAAGATTAAGATAGTGGTGAGCAAACGAACGGACATAGGATGAAGCTGGAAGCTGGAGATTGGAAGCTGGAGTTGAATCGTTACCGGCAAATGGCGTTCTTGTTCTAAGCAACACGACATTTGCCGATAACTATTCAACACAATACAAGAACGACATTTGCGCTTCACTCTCCGAAACATCTCTGGCTTAGAGCTTCGCGCTCTTCAGCCGCAGTGAATTCAACAAGACCGAAATGCTGGAAAACGCCATCGCCGCCGAAGCCAGAATGGGCGAAAGCAAAATTCCGAAGAACGGATAAAGCGCGCCGGCGGCCACGGGAATGCCTAACGCATTATAGATGAAGGCCCAAAACAAATTTTGTTTGATGTTGGTCAAAGTTTTTCGGGAGATCATGATGGCCGAAACAACTTTGGAAAGATCGCCTTTGATGACCGTGATGTTGGCGGCTTCCATCGCGATATCCGTTCCCGTGCCCATGGCAATTCCCACATCCGCTTGGGTGAGCGCCGGCGCGTCATTGATGCCGTCGCCGACCATGGCGACTTTTTTTCCAGCCGTTTGCCAGCGCTTGATCAGCTCCAATTTTTCATGGGGCAAAATTTTTGCGTGGACTT
This sequence comes from Candidatus Magasanikiibacteriota bacterium, assembly GCA_015661005.1. GTDB lineage: Bacteria > Patescibacteriota > Patescibacteriia > Magasanikbacterales > JACTTX01 > JACTTX01. Next base: position 33,258 of record JACTTX010000013.1, on the reverse strand, counting down.
CCTCAATCCCAACCTCTTTGGCAATGGCGTCGGCTGTCCGTTCATTGTCTCCGGTAATCATCACCGGCACGATTCCCATTTTTTTAAGCGTGGCGACCGCCTCTTTGGAACTTTCTTTGACAACGTCGGCCACAACCACAATCCCCAGCATTTTCCTTCCGGTGGCGTCTCCAATAAACATCACCGTCTGTCCCCGGCTTTCAAATTCCTCCACCTTCAACTCCGCGGCATCCTTCTGCCAACTAATGTCATGCTGTTCCATCAGTTTGACGTTGCCAAAAATATACGACGTTTGATTGATGCGGCCGCTCACTCCCATGCCGGGCACGGCGCGAAATTCTTTTACTTCCGGAAGTTTTGTTTTTTGTTCTTCGGCGTAAGACACAATCGCGCCAGCCAAGGGATGTTCGGAATTTTTTTCCAACCCAAACACGATTTCCAAAATAGACGCGGTGTTCTCCGAGACTGTTGCCGCTGAACCTGTTCCCTTGGTTCCTGTCCCCAAAACTTCCACAACCTTCGGTTTGCCAAGCGTCAAAGTTCCGGTTTTATCAAACGCGATGATGTTCATCCGTCCCGCCGTTTCCAAAGAAGTCGCATCGCGAATTAAAATTCCGTTTTGCGCGGCCCGCCCGGTGCCGACCATAATGGCCGTTGGCGTGGCCAACCCCAAAGCGCACGGACAAGCAATGATGAGCACGGCCACAAAATTCACCAAAGCAAAATTCAAGGACGGCGCCGGGCCAAAAATTACCCAGATCACGGCCGTAATAATGGCAATAACAAGAACGACCGGCACAAAATAACTGGAAATTAAATCCGCCAAACGTTGAATCGGCGCCTTGCTCCCCTGCGCTTCCGCCACCATTTTAATAATTTGCGCCAGCAATGTTTCTGCGCCAACTTTATTGGCGCGAATTTTCAAAACGCCATGCTGATTGATGGTGGCGCCAATCACCATGTCGCCCGGCTTGCGTTCCACGGGAATCGGTTCGCCGGTAATCATGGACTCGTCAACGCTGGAGAGACCGTCAATGACTTCTCCATCGGTGGGAATTTTGTCTCCGGGTTTCACCAGCATCACGTCTCCAATCTGCAATTCAGCCAGCGGCACTTCCGTTTCCTTGCCGTCACGAATAACGCGCGCCGATTTGGCTTGCAGTCCCGCCAATTTTTTAAGGGCCTCATTGGTCTGCCCTTTGGCGCGCGCTTCCAACAAACGGCCGAGCAAAATCAAAGTGATGATAACGGCGGCCGTGTCATAAAAAAGACCGGGCGCCAAACCGCCCGTGCTGAAAAATTTCGGAAAAAATTGCGCGCCGACGCTGTAAATGTAAGCGGCAAAAGTTCCAATCGCGATCAAGGAGTCCATGTTGGCCGTAAAATGTTTTAACGCCCGCCAAAAATTTCCGAAAAATTCCGCACCGCCCCAAAAAAGCACGATAGTGGTGAGCGCCAAATTTAATAAATTGCGATTGGTTTCAGTAATCAATTCCGGCAGTCGCAATTCTTTCCAAAAAGTTAAAACTAAGATGACGACGGAGAGAATTGCCGCCACCGTCACCTTGCGTTTGAGCGCTGTGTACTCTTCCGCTTTCATTTGTTTTAAATGTTCGGCATGCTCTTCCGCCGTCATGCCGGGCATCGCGGCGGACATTAAAGCTGGCGCAGGTTTTTCGTTCAGATTGTGCTCGTTATGATCATTGTGCTCGTTGTGTTTGACTGTTGCCGATGGCGTCTCTGTGAACGCGTCATAACCAACGCCGCGAACGGCCGTGATCAATCCGTCTTCATTGATTTTATCCGGCTCATACTCAACGCTGGCCTTTTCTGTGGCGATATTAACAACAGCGCCTTGGACACCGACGGTTTTTTTCAAATGCCGCTCAATCGTCATGGCGCAGGAAGCGCAGTGCATGCCTTTAATATCAAGAGTTGTTTTCATATAAATGGGGACAGTTCTAAAGGGGACACTTCTAAATTTTAACGGGGGGACAGTTCTAAAGGGGACACTTCTAAATGCAAAGCATTTAGAAGTGTCCCCTTAGGGGGTTTAGAAGTGTCCCCATTAGAACTGTCCCCATTATGCCGCGATTTGCCATTCCGGATCAACTTTTATTTTACGCCAAGAATTTTTGAACGCCGACAAACCGCTTTGATGGATATGAAAATATGCGGCCACGCCGATCATCGCGGCATTGTCCGAAGTGTATTCAAGAGGCGGCGCCGTAAAAACAATCTCCGGAAATTTTTCTTTGATAGCAAAATCCATTTGTTCACGCAGATAAATATTGGCCGCGACGCCGCCGGATAGCGTGACTGTTTTGGGATGAAATTTTTTTACAACGGCCAATGTCTTGGCAATCAGCACATCAACGATGGTCTGTTCAAAGGAGGCGCAAAAGTTCTGCCGACCGCGTTTATTTTCCCAGACGCGCGGATTTTTTTCCAACCATAATCGCGCCGCCGTTTTTAGACCGGCAAAACTAAAATCAAAATCATTGGAGTTGATCATTGGCCGCGGAAGTTCGACGGCATGGCGGTTCCCCTTTTTTGCCACGACGGAAATTTTTGGCCCGCCCGGATATTCAAAGCCCAATAATTTTCCGATCTTGTCAAAACATTCACCGGCGGCGTCATCGCGCGTGGCGCCAAGAAGTTTGTAGGCGCCGTGCGCTTTCATCAAAACAAGTTCGGTGTGCCCGCCGGAAACAATCAGATTCAAAACCGGAAATTCCGGCGGCCGCCAAAATTTTTTTGTCGGCGTCGGCGCCAACCAATTACTATAAATGTGACCTTCCAGATGATTAACAGACATGAGTGGTTTTTTCCAGGCATAAGAAAGCGCGCGCGCCGTTTCCACGCCGACGAATAATGAAGTGATGAGGCCCGGCCCGGCCGTAACGGCGATCGCGTCAATTTTTGGTTTTTGAAAATTCAAATGCGCCGCTTTAAAAACGGCGGCTAAAACGTGCGGGATGTTGACGGTATGCTCACGCGCCGCCAACTCCGGCACGATGCCGCCATATTTGGCATGGATTTTTATTTGCGACGCGGTTTTTTGCGCAATGACGCGGACGGCGCCTCTGATTCCGTCAATCACAGCAACGGAGGTGTCGTCGCAGGAAGTTTCAATGGCCAGAAGGCGGCAAACGGAAATTGACATATCGTGCCTCAAATGATATTCTCTGTAGCAGTTTTGAGCAAGATTTGAGCACGATCCAAATCGCGCGCCGCTTACGCGCACAATCTGTGTGCTCCGCGGCCCCATCGTCTATCGGCTAGGACATCTCCCTTTCACGGAGAAAAGAGGGGTTCGATTCCCCTTGGGGCTACCATATAAAATTATCCGACCTTGATCGGATAATTTTATACGGTGATCGCCAAGAGAGAATCGAACGGGCGGCGAGAGGACGCGCCGTGCGCGTCCGGTGCGCAGCCGCCACGGACCGCGAGTCGGAGCGAACGGCGATTCCCCTTGGGGTTACCAAAATTCACTTGTCTATTTTAATGAATAATCTCTACAAGAAAATTCTATATCACCTCTCTGAAAAATTGCGTCTGGGCGAAATCAAACGTGATGTTACCGCTATCAATTGGCTTGTTGTTGATAATTATCTCCAAAAATACCTGTATCAAAATCCAAAGTATCAGGACTCCAAAGGCCTGAACAAACACGAATATAAAATTTACTCACAAACTGACGAGGACGGCATTCTTGAACAAATTTTTAATCGAATCGGAATAAAGGACCAGACCTTTGTTGAACGCGAACTTTATCGCTCTAAAGAAATAAAATAGCGCTGTGCTCGGTCGCGACTACTGTCCCAAGCGGGTGGAATTAACAATTAACTATCGGCCTCCCTTTCGTCCTGATAAATTTTCAGAATATATTTCCGGCCGCGGTATCTAAAAAAAACGGGATATTGTTCATTATTAGCAACACGAAAATTATTAAAAAGCGCGATAAGACTTTTGTGTGGATCAACCTCACTGTCCGCCGGTCGACGACGCGGATAAAAACTTTCCCGTCCAACTTGCCGACGGCCTTTAATTTTTTTAATATTGGCCACAAACCAAACAATCATTCTAATAATTATCTCACCGGCTTTTTTCTGTATTTCATGAAGTAACTCGTGACCGGACAGTTCCAGAAAATCCTGACGGTAAATGTCTCCGGCGTCCAATTTTTCAACGGCTTCAAATAGAGTGAACGGTATGCGATTTTTTCCTTCAAGAATCTGCCAAGTTAACGGCGACCAGCCTTTACCTTTTGGCAAGGGACTGGAATGCACCACCACGTTATGTTTATTCTTGGCCAAAATGACCGGTGGGACAATTCTTTCACAGCTCAAAAAAATAGCCAAGTCGCCAGTCGTCAATTTTGTTTGCGAGTAGATATGCCGCACGTCGTGACGAGCGGATAGAAATTTTTGTAATTTCTTGGCGACCGGCACAGCGTAGCTTTTTTTATTGTCCGTTAAAATTGTAATCTTCATATTTTTTGGAATACAAACAGTATACACCGATTATTTTTTTTACCAAATCAAAACCGCTTTGAGAAAGAAGATCCTTGACTTTTGCCGCCGCTCCTTTACAATACAAGCATGGCATTATGCCGCCAAAAGAGGAGGCGCTGTGAACTACAAAAGTATCGCGCCGCTTCGTCGGCGGCATGAAAAGACTTTCCGCGAGTGGCTACGTCAGTTCTGGTGGAAAATTCGTATGTGGCTCCATGGCGCTGTTGTGGCTGAGCGCCCGCTCATCTTGGATCCACCGGCCGTGATTGTCGTTCCGGTCTGGAAGGATCAATCGCCAGACGACACCGTCTTTGGACTCATCAGGACGGTGGCGCCGACCACCGCTTATTGGTGGCAGTACGCGCCAAACCTGACGGTCAAATCGCTCGGCGCCGCGTCGCTCGTCTTTCCGCACGAGTATCGTGCAAAAGGCGAGCTGGACAAAATGACGGCCGAGCGAATCGTCACCACACTGTTCCGCGCTGAGGTGCGGGACATGCACCCGATCGGCGGCCTGACCTTTGGCAAACAGCAGTCCGGCCACGCCTGCGTCATGATCGTGGCTGTGGAAAAAATTCCGAATCACGCGGATGACGACCGTACGGTTTGGATCAAGGAACATGACCTGCTCACGGCGATCGGTAGCGGCAAAATCCATGAAGCGGCGACCATTGCCGCTTACCAATATTACCAGATCGCGCGCTACGAGCGGCGATGAAGAAAGGAGAGAAACTCAAGGAGGCCCTCTGACAACGTCGGAGGAACTCAAAAGCGCCACAACGCCTGTCGGGACGTTTTTGTTAAATAACGATTTAAAAAGAGTGAAGCGCAAATTACGTTATTGGCAATTAACTATTGACCGTTCAAAATTTTTTGCACTTTCCCGGAAAGCGTTTCCTCCCAACTCACCTTCATTCCGGTTTCAATTTTTCTTTTGCCACCGCCAATTTCAATTTCAAAATAAACGCGATGCTCGCCCGGATGCGCCGCCAGTAATTCTTTGAGTGAAATTTGCGCCACGGCATTAAGACCAGCAGGCAGTGCAATGGTGATCTGCGGCCCCAAAAGCGTCTCCGGCACATAAGATGAAAGTGGACTCATGGACGCGCCGCTCATGGCGCGAATCGCGTTCAAATTTTCCGGCGTGATCACCTGCACTTTTTCCGCAAAAATTTTTTTATCGCCGACTTCTGCTGATTTTTTCCCAATGACGCAAAGTGCGGCGTTCACTTGCCAGAGCTCGCCGGTTTGTTCATAGAGCTTGGGGAAAATCAACAACTCGGCGCTTCCCGTGGTGTCTTCTATTGTAACCATGCCCATGGCCTGACCTTTTTTGGTGTAATGTTTTTTGGCCGCAGTCAACATTCCGCAGATCGTCACCCAGCCGCCGACCGGTTCAGATTCCAGATGCGCCGCCGGCGTGTAGGCGCCTTCAAGCGCGGCAGCCAACTCCGCAAACGGATGCGAGGAAACATAAAGCCCGAGCAATTCTTTTTCCCAAGCGAGCTTGTCACGCATGGTGGCCAGCGCCCCTTTTGCCAAATTTAAAACCGGCGCGGCTCCCGCCGCTCCAAAAAGTGACGCTTGATTGGAAGTTGCTTGTTCCTTGACGCGGCGGCTAAAAGTGAGCATCATTTCCGCGTTCGCCAACAACTCGCCGCGATCGCCCCAAACATCCATCGCGCCGCATTTGATGAGCGACTCCAAGGATTTTTTGTTCAAATCTTTGTCCTGAACGCGCGTTAAAAAATTTTCCAGTGAAATGAAGGCGCCATTGGCAAGGCGTTCGCTGATGATGGCCCCAACAATGTGAGCGCCAAGGTTTTTTATAGCGGTCAGACCAAAACGAATGCGCGATTTTTCTCCAGCGGCGCTTGGCGGCGGCGCGGTTGGAGTCGCGAGAGTATTTGACGACGGCGCAATGACCGCAAACGACGCCTGCGACTCATTGATGTCCGGCGGCAAAACGTGAACGCCCAAGCGGCGGCAATCGTGAATAATTTCCGCGATTTTTTCATTGTCATCGGACTCGGCCGTTAGCACCGCCGTCATATACGCCTCGGGAAAATTGGCTTTGAGGTAAGCGGTTTGATAAGCGACAACGGCGTAACTCGCCGCATGCGCTTTATTAAAACCGTAAGCGGCAAACGGCTCAATCAACTGCCACAACCGTACGGCTTTGAGTTCATTCAAACCGTTCGTCACACAACCGCTGATGAATTTCTCTTTCTGCTTGGCCATTTCCGCCGGAATTTTTTTGCCCATGGCCTTGCGCAATTTGTCCGCTTCTTCCCATGTATAACCGGCAATTCTTATAGCCGTCAGTAAAACATCATCCTGATAAGTGATAACGCCGTACGACTGGTCCAAAACGTCTCGCAAACGATCATCAAGATATTGGATGGAAGAAGGATCATGTTTGCGGCGGATAAATTCTGGAATGGAATCAATCGGGCCGGGACGATAAAGCGCAACCATGGCCATGATGTCAAAAATTGAAGACGGTCGGAGCTCTTTAAGGTAGCGCGTCATGCCGCCGCCGCCCATTTGAAAAACGCCCATTGTTTCCCCGCGCGCCAACATCTCATACGTCCGGCGGTCGTTCCACGGAATTTTATTGAGATCAACGTCAACGTCGTATAATTTTTTCACGAGTTCCACCGCCAGTCCCAGAATGGAAAGATTGCGGATCCCCAAAAAATCCATTTTGAGAACGCCGGCTTTTTCTACCGAATGCATTTCATATTGTGTGGTCAATTTCTCTCCGCCGACTTCTCTCTGGACCGGCGTGAAATCCGTGAGCGGCGTTGGTGAAATGACCACTCCGGCGGCGTGAATGGAAGTATGGCGGGCGCATCCTTCAATTTTTTGCGCCAAGTCAATCAGTTTTTTGACATCGGCATTTTCCTCGTAAAGTTTTTTTAAGTCCGGCGCTTCTTTTAACGCGCGGGCAATCGTCATGGGGAAACCTTGCGCCCCAAAAGGAATCAGTTTGGCCGCTTGGTCGCAAAATCCGTAAGAGAAGCCCAGCGCCCGGCCAACGTCGCGGACGCTGGCGCGGGCGGCCATCGTGCCGAAAGTGATAATCTGCGCCACTTTATCTGCACCGTATTTTTTTGTCACATACTCAATGACTTCATCGCGGCGATTGTCGGCAAAATCCGAGTCAATATCCGGCGGCGTCGGACGAGACGGATTTAAGAAACGTTCAAAAGGCAATTTGAAATAGAGCGGATCGACGGTGGTGATGCCGATGGCGTATGACACCAATGAACCGGCGGCCGAACCGCGGGTGGTGGCCACAATTTTTTGCGCTCGCGTCCACTTCACAAAATCCGCAACCGCCAAAAAATACGGCGCGTATCCTTTCTTGGAAATAATATCCAACTCATAATCAAGACGCGTCTGCATTTCCGTCGTCACCTCTGGCATGAGTTCAGTCAAACCGCTTTGCGCCTGATCGCGTAATTCCTGATCCGCAGTTTTGCCGAATGGAATTTCAATTGGCGGAAAGTGCCATTGATCCAAGGGAATTTCCAGATGACAACGCTCGGCAATTTTTCCGGTATTCTGGATGGCTTCCGGCACATGAGCAAAACGCGATTCAATATCTTTAGCATCATTCAGCGAGCGGTCCACATGTGTCAGTTTGACGCGCCGCGGATCTTCCACGGTGTGACCATCCCGAATGCAAGTTAAAATGTCGGCGGCGTCTGCGTCTTCCGGATCAAGATAATGAACGTCTCGCGTTACCACAAGCGGCAGATTAAGTTCCGCTCCCAAATCAATCAAAGCGTTGTTGACGCTAAACTGTCCTTCCAAGGCCGGATGATCTTGAAGTTCCAGAAAAAAATGCGGCGTCGTTTGGTCACCGTCGGCGGCGCGAAGAACATCCTCATAACCTTCATTAAAAATTTTTGCGTACTCTTCGGCCGCGGCACGCGCCGCGGCCACGTCTCCGTTTTTCAAATGCGTCGCCACTTCCCCTTCTAAACAACCAGAAAGGCCAATAATCCCGTGGTGATGCTGACGCAATAAATCTTTGTCAATCCGCGGTTTGCCCAAATGCATTCCTTCCAAATGTCCAAATGAAGAAAGTTTCATCAAGTTCCGGTAGCCATCGTAATTAGCCGCCAACAACACCAAATGATAAACGCGGTTGTCATTCATTAATTTTTCATGGCGCGATCCGGCGGCGACAAACGCTTCAAAGCCGATGATCGGTTTAATGCCCGCCGCCCGGCACTCTTCATAAAATTTAATCGCGCCGTACATTGAGCCGACGTCAGTCAGCGCTAAGGCCTTGAAGCCGCGGCGGCGCGCAACGGAAACGAGCTCGGGAATTTGGCCGAGCCCGTCAAGGAGCGAATAGTGCGAGTGAACGTGGAGATGAGTGAACATTTTACATACTTATAAAATGCGCTAAACCAGCATTGACTCCCCCGTCGCACCGACAATAAGAATCCGTGCGTTCATACTCCCAACTCCG